>DAOVIP010000116.1 GCA_030671465.1 Candidatus Aminicenantota bacterium
ATTTCCAGCTGCTGGATGGTTTAGGCCAGATCATTTATCTGTTTGGTCAAGATTTGGTTTTCCAGGTTCAGGGAAGGTATCTTTCGTTTCACTTCTTCCAATTCCGCCTTTAATTTACTCAGCCGATTTAAAAGATGTATCCAGGACATGATCTCATCCTTTTGATTTTGGTCCGATTCAAGTTTGAGATACTCATTGAATCTTTCCACGGCCCTGTCATACTGGATTGATGGATTTCGATGGTATACCAAGGCGCGGGCCATGTATAAATGGGCCAATCTCTTTTGATAATCGGATTCTGATTTTTTGGCTATTTCACTTAATTGAAATATATAGTCATTGAATTGATCAGGTGCAAGGGTAGAAATTTCAATTTTCAGTAATCCTTTGTTAGGCATATTTCGTTTTTTAAATAATGAAGCGCAGCTGCATAAAAAAATGGTGTTCACAATCAGAAAAGGTATAAAATATTTTTTCATGTTGTTAATTTACCCTATTTGAAAGTTTATATCAAGGAATAAAAAGGATTATGAGATTTATGACTTGGTGCGCTTTGAATTCTTCCTTCGCCGGTCAACGATGAAAAGGCTGGAGGGTAAAGACTTGGCATAATTTTTCAGTTCGGCAGCGATTTCACCCACTTCAATATGATGCTTGAACTTTTTTCCTTTATTGGTTACCACGGCAATGGAGATGGTCATAATCGTGAATTTTTGCTTTATACCGGAACGGGATTTTTCCAGTATAAACCCGGCGTCCAGGTCAGTCTTATCATAGAATTCAACTATTAAGCGATCAAACATGTCAATGATGAACTGACATATTCTCTCGAAGTGCTTAACCGAAGTGATAATCACAAAATCATCGCCACCGATATGTCCAATAAAATCACTCTTGGTTCCAAATTTTTTGGATGCGGATTCGATAATCTCTGCGGTTTTCTTGATAACTTCGTTTCCACGGACATAGCCATAGTAATCATTGAAAATCTTGAAATGATCCAGATCAACCAAACAAAAGGCAATGGGAACCGTTGAATTGATTCTTTTTTTTAATACATTTTCAATGGCAATGCCACCGGGTAAACGGGTCAGGGGATTGGCATCCAGATACATCTCTTCAATATTCTTTAACCTTTTTCTCATCTCTTCGAAAGAATGGGCCAGGTCTCCGATTTCATCCTTGTTTTTAATGTGTGGCATATGGTCGAAATTTCCCTTCGATATTTCATGGGTGGCGTTTTTAAGCAGAACGATCGGTTTTGAAATGCTTTGGGTGATACGCAACGCGGCTCCAATGCCGATAATAATGCTGATGATACAGATAATTGTTATAATCCGGAAAGCCTTCATTCCGATTAGGGAGAGGGTAATATTTTTTTGGTTCTGATCAAGATTGGCCTGATTGTAAATCCCCTGGATCTGAGCGATTAATTGACTCTGCTTTTCAAAAATGATTTTGTCGTACTTTTTTTGGTCGGATGTCGACTCAATTTCCGAGAGAAACCATTCCCGAAATAAGGTATTATACTCATCGTAAATAGATTGAATTTTCCTAACCTTTTCAATATCCTCAGTCAAAAGTTCATTCAGGATATTGAGATGTTTTTTGAATTCAATTTGGCTGTTGGAAAAGAGTTCCATCATTTTGTTGCTTTTTAATATGTAGTAACGGTTACCGTAAAGTTCCTGTGAATAAACACTTTCAATCATGTTTTCGGAAGCATTGATTATAGGAATATTTTTTTGAGTAATGCTTTCGTTGATGGAATTTAATTTATCCAAATAATGGAGTGCAAAAAAGGCAATGAGAATTGTAAGCAGAATAAGGGTTGAATATCCCAGTAATAACTTGCGCCCGATATTCAAATTGAAAAATCGTTTGCCGGTTTTTATGGAACCCATCTCTCTAATTCAATCCTGCTATTTTCATTTAAGAAATATATTTATATAATAATTTACATTTTAACGTTTTAAAAAAATATGTCAATGATTTTTAATGGGTAGAAGGATTTTCAATGATATTCTCGAGGATCAGACCGAAGAAAGTCATCTGTGCTGATTGATAAAACCAGCCCAGATGCGAAAAACATTGTGAGCATAGGGCAAAATTCCAGCTAAATCCCGGAAACCAGGTATTAGCGGTTGTGGGAGCGCCAATCAGCATACACCCGCTTGCTGAGGAGAAACACCTTATCCGGTAAACAATGCCCACTGGATTTTTAAATGTATGCTGATGAGAGCCATTGACCTCAATCATCTCATCCAGTGATGATATATTGTACTTGCAGACCCTGCACAGAACATCATTTTTTTCTTTTTCTTCAATAAAGATTTTTTGTGAAATTTCTTCATTGATTTCCAAAATCTCTTTGTCCGAGAACTTACGCAGCAATCGGTAATGGGTTGATATAAATTTATTTACACTATCAAAATCCATTCTCTGAAAATGTAGCCCGATAATATATTAACTTAGATTTTGCGAGTTTTCAAGCATCAGCCAGAGATCAAACCAGCTATCGGATCTGCTTGGCCTGATCATATTTATTTTAGTCATGAAATCAATAAAAAAAATTGAACAAAAGTAATTCTAATACGTTATACATAATGAATAGGGAACCGGTATAGATATGGGATATTTGATTATAAAGAATAGTTCATTTTCCTAACGATTAAGGAGGTAAGTAAATGAATCCAATAAGAAAAATTATTGGTTTATTGGTAATTGTATTTATTGGTATTCCCACTCTCTTTGGAATCATCTGGGCAGTCGGTATGACCAGGGCTGCGGTTTCACCTGAATTTCTATCCGATCTGCCACAAGACATTATCAATGAAGTACCCTATGTGGTTGATGACATGTATAAAGCCATGCAAAAAAAAGATGTCATTTCTGACAGCAATACCCGGGAATGGATTAATGCTGCCCAGAAATCCGGTTTTTCTCCCCGTGATCTGATGAAAGAAATAGGGCTGCTGGATTGGCTAAAAAACGAATTGTCCGGTTCACTGCAGGAAATTGGGGAAATGCTGAGGGGTGAAATACCACTCAAATCTATCATTCTGGACATGCGCCCTCTTAAACGTGCTCTCCAGCATGAATCCATAGAAAGGGAATTCATAAAAATCCTGGATCAATTGCCTCCATGCAATGTTACTGAGCAGGATATTTGGAATGAGGCTGCCCTGGATCAATACCACGATCATGATGGCCTGCTTCCGGCCTGCAAACCGGACCTCAATACCGTCAGGGAAACGCTCCAGAATATCCGTGTTGAAATGAATGAAGACATTCCCGATGAAGTCGATATGTTCGAGGGAGTTGATTATTTGCCCAGGGGGATTTCAATATCCAAGGGTGTGGTTTCCCTGACCTATTTGCTTTTTCTCATACCCGCCTTGTTTATATTGCTGGGTTCATTAATAGCAGCGACATCCAAATCAAGTTTTTTACGCTGGAGCGGTGTTTCCACCACTATCGGGGGTCTGTCCGCTTTGCTGCCGGCCCTCTTTGCCAAAAATGTGACCAATCTGTTTTTCTATGATATCCCCTATGACTACTCAAGTGAAATTCCCTTTGATGTGCATGAAGTTGTTTTTGAAAACCTGGGTGGTATATTCAGTGTGGTTTTCGATAAACTGTTCTCTCCAGTCATCGCCGTAGCCGGAACCGTTTGTGTGGTGGGAATCATATTTTTTGCCCTGTCTTATGCCTTTTCGGTTGAAACCCGATCCGATAAGGGATCCGGCATTTCCCAAAGTCAAGTGGAGCCTAAAGCCGAAGATCCAAAATGAAAAACTGAAATATCCAAACGGGGAAAACACATTTATTATTTTTTGGTTGACTTTCAATTTTAACCTTCTTATACTTTTTATGAAGTTTATTCGTGAGTATTGTATGATTGGAGGTTATCAAATGAGATTAAAACATTTTATTGCCTTGATTGCAGCAGTTACATTCTTTTTTGTCATTTCAACTCAGGATATCTATGCATCTCACAGTTCACAGGAAATTATCAAACAGCAAAAAAAGTCAATTGATATGTCCCAAATTGACAGCGACATTCATGTGCAGTTATTGAAAAATGATTTGATACTGGGAAATGAAGATGGTGGTGGTTATTATCGTCGTTATGATTACACGTGGTTATGGATTACCCTGATTGCCTGTGCCATCCTTATCGTAATACTGGTAATTGCCGCTGGTAGCGATTGGTGGTATTATTATTAAAAACCCGGAATTCAACCTTCAGGTTTAGCTGTTCAATTCTGACAACCCGTGTGTGAATAATTCCGGTTTGTTGAAAAGCATAGAATAGTAAAGTTATATAGTCAAAACAATAATACCCCGAATTCACATGATCCCGGGCATCCGGGCCGATATATAAAGCATCTCGGTCAAATATTTTTGGTAGTGTAGGTGACTTCATTCCCAATAAATTTTTATTTTCACTTCTTTTAATTGCCTTGACTGCCATTTTTTTAACAGGTGGCTTTTCGTCTGATTTTCTGAAATTAAAGGACTATATTCAACCCAATGTCTTTTATTGCGGACCCACGGTGATATATCTGCTAATGGAGTATTGGGGAATGGAAAATGTACGTTTTAATGAATTGGTCGACTTGATGTTTTCCAAAGCGATAAGAGGAACCTCTAACTCAAGCATGATTTTTTTCCCCGGGCAATACGGACTAAAGGCTTTTTCTTTTACAGGAGACTTCAGGCTACTTCAAAAATTGCTTTCGAATAAGATCCCGGTTATTGTTCTTCAGGATCTCAAAAAGGGTTTTAAATTGGGACATTTCAGGATTGTGATTGGGATGGACCTTGAAAAAAAATTGGTTTTGGCTAAAGATCCAGCCAAGAAAAAAATTCAAAAAATGAAATGGGATAAATTCCAGTCCCTTTGGGAGCGGGGCAATTCCATAAATAACAACCGGTGGGCCATGATTGTGGTTCCGGAATTTTTAGATTTCCAAATAGAGGAAATTTACCATTCCCCTTTAACCGCACTTAACCGTGGGACCTATTACTATCAACGGTTTGATTATCCAAATGCCTGTATTGAATATAAAAAAGCCTATGAAAAAAACAAAACCAATTCGGATGTATTGAAATATTATGCCCAGGTTTTAATCCGACTAAAAAACCATGATCTGGCCCTGGAGATCACCCAAAAATTAATCGAATTAAACCCGGATGATGCGGTGGCCTATGACCTGCTGGGATTAAACTATTTTTATACCGGGCATTATGACCAGGCCTTGATCTATTTGAAAAAAGCCGTTCAATTGAATAAAGATTCAAAAGAAAACAGTTTTATCAGCCTGCATTATGAACAGATCAAAAAGTATGTTGAGGAGAAAGAGACCGATTGAAAAAAGAGATTAGTATATTTCTGATATTAATGATGACCGGGCCATATTTACTGATGACCTTGAATTCTAATAATAATGAAGCCGATAAGAAAAATATCGAATTCATTCAATCTTATCGATATGAGATCCATACCATCATCAGACCATCCCGATATGTAGAATATGAAGTGGTTTTAAAAGCGATATTCCGGATTTACTTTGATTTTTCTTCACAGGGAACGCAACATTTTTCAACTGATTGGCTCAGTCATTTGAAAACATTGATTTCAAAAAGAAGTTTACCGATTGTCTTTTTAATACTAGCTGACCGTATGGTGAGAAATATTGCCTTTGTGCCCGAATCATATGATATAGATATTCGAACCGGAAACGCCATAGATTTACTTGAGGAGCAAAACCAGAAATGAAAATCAAAAAGTTAGTAATTTCCTTTATATTGTTGGTGATCATACCGTTTTTGTTAGGTGGGGCTGAAGTTTCCAAGCAAAATATTGAAAAATTCGCAAAATTTCTCTATAATTCCGGGGATTATTCGAGGGCATCCTATGAGTATCTGAGGATTTTGCACCTATTCGAAAATACCGATGCGGAAATTCTGGAACTGAATTTAAAGATCGGCAAATGTTTCAGTTTTTTAAACAAATATGAAAATGCAGAAAAATTTTTTAACCTCTGTTTGCTTTCCCAGCCAGGAGTAGCCATTTATGAGGAGACTTTGGTCCAAATGGGATTTTTGCTTTTCAAACAGGGACAATACGATCGGTCCAGTTCTTTATTAATTGACAGGCAATCCGCTCCGGACCACCGGTTGATCAACACCATGATTCTGGCCAATTCTCTATGCAAAGGAGATCCGGAAAAAGCCAGAACAATTATTGATACATTTAAATGTGAGGAAAGACCTTATATTCAGTTGTTTGACAGGTATTTGGATATACTATTCAAGGTAAAAAAAAAATCTCCACTCAAGGCTGCCATCATGTCAACCATATTACCCGGATCCGGCCGTATCTATTCCGGCCGGGTTAAAGAAGGGTTGATATCCATGGTCAGTTTTTTTGCCACTTCATATCTGGCCTATGAACGTTTCAGGGACCGTGGAATCAAGTCGTTCAAG
>DAOVIP010000118.1 GCA_030671465.1 Candidatus Aminicenantota bacterium
TCAGGCAGCACGCCATCCGGTTTTAAAATGGGAAAAGAAGGAGAATCATTGAGTTTACAAGACATCATATTAAAACTACAGGAATTCTGGTCATTGAATGGCTGTTGTATTGTTTCAGGATATGATCATGAAGTGGGAGCCGGGACCATGACCCCGGACACATTTTTCCGAGTACTGGGTAAGAAACCCTGGAGAATCGCCTACTGGCAGCCATCCAGAAGACCTGATGACGGACGGTACGGAGAAAACCCCAACCGGGTACAAAAACACAATCAATTCCAGGTCATTTTAAAACCGGTACCGGCAGACGGACAGAATTTATACTTCAACAGCCTGCAACAACTGGGTGTTGACATCAGAAATCATGATATCAAATTCGATGAAGACAACTGGGCCTCCCCTTCACTGGGAGCCTGGGGAGTGGGCTGGCAGGTGATGTGCGACGGACTGGAAATCACCCAGTATACCTACTTCCAGCAAGCCGGTGGTCTGGAATTAAATCCAAACTCTCTGGAAATAACCTATGGGTTGGAACGTCTGGCCATGTTCCTGGATGGCCAGAGCAACATCTACAATCTGACCTGGGGCCATCAGGTCCCCTATTCCGATTTCAGATATGAAGAGGAAAGGCAATTTTCGAAATACAATTTTGAATACGCCCATATCGATTTTCTGAGAAGTATTTTCAACCAGTACAAGGACGAGGCAGAGAGATTGATAGAAGCCAATTTATACCTGCCGGCCTTTGACCTGGTCCTGAAATGCTCTCATACTTTCAATATTCTGGATGCCCGAAAGGCAATTTCCATTGCGGAAAGGACCACCCTGATGGCAACCTTGAGAAACCTTTCTTCCCGGATTGCCAGAAAGTATGTCGAGGATACAGAAGGGGAATCAGAAAAGGAGGGAACCAGTGACTGACTTTCTCTTTGAACTGGGAATCGAAGAAGTTCCGGTTTCCGAAATAAAAAGCATTGTCGGTCAATTAAAGGATAAATTTATCTCAAAACTGGACACCCAGAAGATTACTTTTGATTCCCTGGAATCGGCAGCCACCAACAGAAGATTCATGGTTCATATCTCAGGTCTGGCCGACAAATCCCATGATCATGAAGCGCAGATCCTGGGTCCAGCCCTCAACATTGCCTATGATAAAAAGGGAAACCCCACCATTGCCTTGAAAAAATTCATCGAATCCCAGGGCATAAACAAATCAAATCTCATTGAGATCGAAACCAAAAAAGGAACTTACACCGGAACCCAAAAAAAGACCAAGGGGAAGCTGACCCATGATGTGTTAACTGAAATCATACCCGAGGTCCTAAGAGAACTCATTTTTTCCAAAACAATGTTGTGGAACAAATACAGAACTCCTTTCATCAGACCCATTAAGAATATTCTGTCGCTTTTAAACAGTCAGCTGATCGAATGCCGGTTTGCCGGAGTCGAATCATCAAACTTTATCCACGGACACAACCTGCTTTCTGCCGACCCGCTGGAAATTCATTCGGTGAAGGATTACATTGAGAAATTGAATAATAATTTTGTAATGGTCAGAGATGATGAGAGAAGGGAAAAAATATTGAATGAGATCAAGGATATTGAAGAAGAATTGAATGCCAGGGTGGAAGTAGATTCGGAATCCCTGGATTATTATATTTATAATAATGAATACCCGGTTGTGTTTACCGGTGAATTCGAAAAGAAATATCTGTCGCTTCCCTCAGAAATTATTTCCACTTTCATGAGAAAGGAAAAAAAGCTGCAGCCGATATATGATCCCAAAGGCAATCTGATGAAAATCTTTCTGGGCGTTTCCAATATCCCGGACGAAAACAAAAATGTGGTTCACGGAAATGAAAAGGTCATTCAGGCCACCCTGGAGGATGCCAAATTTTTCTGGGAAAATGATAAAAAGGATGATTTTATCTCCTTGAGAGAAAAACTGAAAAATGTGATTTTTCAAAAAGACCTGGGCTCATTTTTTAATAAAACCGAACGGTTGAAGGATCTAACCGGATTTCTGGCCCAGATAACCAGTAATACCGGCCTGACCGATAACCTGGCCCAAGCCTCACTCTATTGCAAAAACGACCTGGTCACCCGCATGGTTAGAGAATTCCCTTCCCTGCAGGGTATTATGGGCGGCCTTTATCTAAAGGAAAATCAATATGATGAAGATATCTGGATAACCATATACGGCCATTACCTGCCCAGGGGATTTTCAGATGAAAAGCTGGAACACCTGGGTGCCGGTCTGCTCTCACTGGCCGATAAAATCGATAATATTACCGGTTTGCTCCACAAGGGCATCAAAACCTCCGGTTCAAAAGATCCCTATGGGATCAGGAGAGATGCCAATGCCATCATCAAGCTCATGATCGATTTGAAGCTGGATTTTGATTTAAATCCCCTGATCCAGTTTGCCGCCGAGAATCTGTTCTCTCACCTGAAACCGGAAAAGATCGACGAGGATGCCGTCACCCTGACTTTAAAAATCAAGAAACTTTTTAACATCAGGATAAAAAATGTTTTCAAGGACAGCCTGAATCTAAAATCCGATCTGATTTCGGCCATAATGAATGAAGATACCCTGTTCATCCACACCATGTACCGGCGGGCCAAAGCAGTTTTGAACATGAAGGAAACTACCTCAATAGAACACCTGATCATACTCCACAAGCGGCTGAAAAATATCATCAGAGATTTTGAACCCTATCAAATAGCCGAAGAACATCTGGTGGAAAAAGAAGAGAAAATCCTGTTTGATATTTTTAATCAATCAAAGACCAGGGTTGAAGAATTGATTCTGGATCACCAATATATTCAGGCCGGTTCCATCATACTGGAGATGAAACCGGTGATTGATAATTTCTTTAACCATGTCCTGGTAAAGGCCAAAGACGAAAAACTCAAGAAAAACCGGATCGCCCTCTTGCAAAAAATTGATGAGCTGCTTTCAAAGATAGCCGATTTTTCTTCTATTGTGGAATAGGCGGTCCCATTTATCCCGGGCAAGGATACCGGTAAGTATGGACAAGTGGATGGCATGAAAAAAAAAGTGTTGTTCGAATGCATCGAATGCGGATACCAGAGCCCGAAATATTACGGTAAATGCCCCCAGTGCCAGAACTGGAACTCAATGGTTGAACTCAGCTCCGGGGATATCGAACCGGGACAGCCATCACCGGAACGCCAGGCCGTATCGTTAAGCCACATCGAAGAGACCCAGACAAAAAGAACCCTGACCGGTTTGCAGGAGTTTGACCGGGTTCTGGGAGGAGGGATTGTACCGGATTCGGTAATCCTGATCGGCGGAGAACCGGGGGTGGGAAAATCCACTTTGTTACTTGAAGTATCGGGAATATTAACCCGCACCGGTAAAAAAATCCTGTATTTTTCTGGCGAGGAATCCGCTCACCAGATCAAAATCAGAGCCAAAAGGCTTAAAATCGATTCAAGCGATATTTTCCTATTGACCATGGGTACCCTTTCGGATCTCAAAAAAGCTGCCAATGAATTGAAACCCCATTTTATAATCATCGATTCCATCCAGACTCTTCACCCCGACAAGCATTCTCTGATATCGGGATCTATTTCATCCATGAAATGGGCCACTTCCGAGATCATTGAATTTGCCAAAAAAAACGGAATCACCGTCTTCGTGATCGGACATATTACCAAGGATGGCTCCCTGGCCGGTCCTAAGACCCTGGAACACATGGTGGATGTGGTGCTCTATTTTCAGGGAGAATTCAAATCAGACCTGAGAATTCTGAGAGCTGAAAAAAACAGATTTGGCCCGGTGAATGAGCTGGGAATATTTCAGATGACCGGGCAAGGGTTAACTTCGATCAAGGATCCTTCTCAACTTTTTCTCCAGCACCACAGTGTGGCTGAATCGGGAATATCCATTTTTCCGGCCATGAACGGTTTGCGCCCGATACTGATTGAGATCCAGGCCCTGGTAACCGAGAGCCCCTTTTCCGGAAACCCACGAAGAATATCGGTCGGATTTGACAATTACCGGATGTCCATGCTGATATCGGTCATTGAAAAGAAGCTAAAACTCCCCTTTTTTAAATCCGATGTTTTTCTCAATGTGACCGGAGGGATGAGTATCAGAGAAACGGCAGGCGATTTATCTGTTTTATCGGCATTGATTTCCAGCTATAAAAATATTACCGTACCCCAGGACATCGTGATCATCGGGGAAGTCGGTTTAACCGGAGAGGTGAGATCGGTTGGCTTTATCGATAATCGTATCAAAGAAGCCATCCGTCAGGGTTTCAAGCAATTTATCTTACCGGCCTCCCAATCCAGCCTGACCCACATCAAAAATATTTCAATCACTTCAGTGGCAAATATATTTGACTTTTACTCCTATATTGGAAAAAGCAGATGATTTCAGCAACTGTTAAATCATATTCTGGAAGTTGGTTTTCAGTTCCTGAATTTGATTTCTATCCAAAATTTTATTGTCCTTGTGAATGACCAGTATGAAATAAGTTCGCTGATTCCATTCGATCTTGGTAAAGCAGATATCAAAGTCCCTGAATTTCTTAATCATTTTCCCCAGCAACTGTTTCCGCTTCATATAGGAAAAAACGAATATGGTGCGGTTGGATTCGGTTAGATTTTTATGTTTGATGATCAACTTTTTCCCCGGGGCTCGCTTTGATTCCTCTATGGCCCTGGAACACAGAATCATGACTTCATGAAGCACCCTGAACGGAATTTCAATCCGGAAAAGCTCATCAAAATTGAAAAATATATCCCGGATCAGAGACACATTTAGCGTGCTCAACTTTTCCAGCAGATCATTCAACACCCTCATGTCGATTTCCCTGAAACCCTGGTCAAAATCCCTGATTTCCCCGTACTCTTTTCTTAGAATGGCCTTCAGGTTCGAGAATATGTCTTTTATTGAGGAAAACTCTGATAGATTGACGTTTAGTTTTAAAATATCAATTCTGACCCGGTTGCCATAAAAGCGGGGAGGTATGGTTGAATTGATCTTCACACCGGGAATCTTTTCCAAGCGGGTGATCAACCCGTATATCCTCTTTCTTCTGGATTTGAAACTCACCACAATCAGTTTGATATCCATATAGAAATCGGTTTTTTCATCGACTTTGATGAAAACCTGGCTGATTCCGGTCTTTTTCAGTTCCATCATCAAAAACGGGATAATGGCCCGGGCATAATGCTCGTAACCGCCAATGGCTTTCACCCCGGAGAAACTTTTTTTACAGGAGGTCAGGATAAATTTGTCCATGGATTTTTCAATAGATTTGATCATCTCTTTATTCAGGGGGTTACCATATTGATCCACAATCTCAATTCGGTAAACCAGTATCCCATCGTGGGACACAAAGCTCTTGTGATGCTTGATTACATGTGCAGGTACAATAAAATTGAGTGTTTTCAGGAATTCTTCAATTGATATCAATTCCTCCCGGCAAATAAATGTAATTCCGGTCAGTTTCTCGTATTTGGTCTCGAAATTTTTTATCTTAATCACTTCATCGGTAGTTCCGCTTCGAATCATTTCCTGGAAACGCACATTATTTATGATCAACTCTGTCAGGTCACTGATATTCCGTTCTTCCAGATATTCTCTGGAACGGGAGGATATGAATTTTATGGCCTCGCCACTCTCACCGATCAACTTGGAAATATCGGATCCAGGATAGACTTTTTTTAAACGGTTCACCACATCATTGTAGATTTCAAACTTGATGGTTTCATCTTCCAGCAGCAGTGTTTTGCTGCGACTCCCGATCGAGGCCTCCTTGATTTTGGCCACCAATTCCTTTTTTTCGAATACAAATTGCCGGTATTCTTCCTTGGTATCCAGATTGAAAGCCAGGATTACAATTCCGATAGTTTTTTGTTCATACTTAACGGTGAATCCCCTGACAAACAAAACATTTCTGCCCTTGTGGTGTACAATGCCCAGAATGGAATTGGACATACCGGGCCAATCTTCCGCCACTACTCCCAGAATCATGGTTTTGGGAAGGGATGTCGTTTTCAGTTCATCCAGGATAATCACTTCCTTTTTTTGGGTTCTTTCATAATTGACCAGCAAGCGGATCAAGAGTGCCCGCTGCTGCAGCAAGGGAAAAATCAACTGGGAATTTGAGATTTTATTGATCTTCTCCTTGATATCTTTTTGGGAGATTTTGATGAGCTTCTCTTTCAAGATGTGATTCAATTCAATGACTTCATTCTTTTCCATTTTTCTGATCATTGTTTTATTTTATCCCAACCGGAATTGAAAAGTCAATTTACACTTCCCTATCATATAGGTATTGGCATTCCCCGGCCATGAAAATTGAAAAAAGCTTTTTTGATCAGATTCA
>DAOVIP010000435.1 GCA_030671465.1 Candidatus Aminicenantota bacterium
CAATAATTCCAGTTGCTGCTCAGGTTATCCCAGATATTTTCAATGGTTTCCCAGACCTTGGTCAGGAAATCCTTGTTCAGTTTCCGCCGAATCATTTCCGACCGCTCGGCATCGGAAACCGAGCCCATAAATGATATGGAGTTGCTGATTTCCGCTCCGTATTCGATCCGCTCCGGTGAGACCACAGCCGTGGGATCGATACGTTGCCAACCTCTGGTTTTAATCCACACTTCAGCCCAAGCATGGGCATCGGCCCGGCGCAGTTCCAGGTATTTCCCGATGGGGTTATACTTCCCACCGTGGAAACCCACCACCACCCGGGTGGGAACACCGGCAATCCTCATCAACAGGGTAAAAGCCGAGGCAAAATGTTCACAGAATCCCCTGCGGCTTCTGAACAGAAAATCTCCGATCGGATCATCGCGGTTTAAAAAACCGGGATTCAGGGTATATTTAAAGGCGGGATCACTGAAATAATACAAAACCGCATTTAAAATTTTCCGGTCATTGGCTGAGGTCAATCGGAAATTCCTGCCCAGTTGTATGATCCGTGGGTTCAATTTATTAGGAAGCTGAAGGGCCCACTTCCTGACTGCCGGATGTAGGGTTGAAGGCGTTTTGCCAGGAAGGACCGAATAAACCGAATACCGTAAATGCCTTTCAACCGGTTTCTGAGTTCGAAAACTCCATCCCGGTAACTGACCTGCCCAGGAAGGGAAAACCACCGGCCTGTCCAGAGCGAACAGATACCGGCTGTAATGGGGTTCCAGGAGGATTTTCTGGTGAATGGCATTGCCGGGAACCGGTTTTCGGGAGGGATTCCGATAGGGGAAAAATCCGTGAAACCAGGCTCTACCATCGGTAAACCAGAGTACCAGTCCCCGGAAGTAAAGGTCTGAAAAAGCAGGCATATTGTTATCAGGAAAGGTCACCCTGAAAACGGTCTCGTCGGACTGGGCCAGCCAGGCAATATAACCCGGGCGGATAATCTCACTGAATCCCGACCGTCCGAATCCGGTCCCCCCCTGAGGGAGGTCCCATAACGGACCCGAACTCCTGGGAAATAACAAAAAAAGAACGACCACCAGGGGAAGCGATAACAGGACCAATTTGAACGATAGTTTCAAACTGCCGAAAGCCTTTCGCTGCTCCGGTAGGACCGGATGATTGACCCTCAGAACAATTGACGTCAATCCCACAACCATCACCACCATCAATGCCAGGGATAACATCGATTGATTATAGAGACATACGCCCAGAACCAAAAAATAACATAAAAAAATCACCACCATAAAATCGCGAATGGATTTAAGTTCGATGAGCTTCAGGGCCGAAAGCAGCACCAGGGCGGTAATACCAGGATCCCGGCCCAGAAAAGAGCGGTAGTGAATATAAATGGCCAAAAAAGCCGCAATGGTCAAAACCAGACGCAGGCTGCGGGGGGGGAGCGGTTTTTCCCGAACCATCAGATAGTACCTCCACAAAACCACCAGGAAACAACCCGCGATGGCCCAGGTCGGTGTATTGGAAATTAAAAACAAAACCACAACCAGAAGACAAAAAACCAGACGGCCCAGATCCCTCCGGGAAATCGGAAGTTCAGGGGAGAGCAGTATATTCGACAGTTTCATCGTTTATCATCAAAAACAGTCAGTTCTTTCAGGCATTTCAGGGTATGAAGGCTGGAAGAATCCGGTTCTATCTCCATTCCCGGCAGTCTGAGTCCGAATTCCTTACCCTGCTGGTCTGCCTCCAGTACCCAGCGTGTCAACTGGGATAATCGATCTTCGGTCGACATGGGAGATAACACCGACCATTCAAACCACTGTTGAAACGAGCCCCCACCGGAAAACTCCTTGATACTGAGAGGGCGCCCGCGGGCATAGGCCTTCCAATCAATATGGTGCTGGGGCTCACCTGGCCGGTAGGACCGGAGACCGGTAAAGTCATCTCCACCACTGAAGTGAAATCCTTCCACATTTTCAAACCACAGGGTCAGGGGAGGCGGCCATAAACGGAATCCTGCCGGTCTGGGAAAAACCAGATATTCTTGATTGACCGGAATCAGCTGCCATTTTCGAAACAAACCCAGTGGATAAACAGTCTCCATGATAAGTGAGGACAGGGTATGCAATCCCCTCCGGGGAGC
>DAOVIP010000222.1 GCA_030671465.1 Candidatus Aminicenantota bacterium
AACCGGATGAGCACAATATTCCCCGGGGAGCCTATATCATCGTGGGCGATGGCGATAAAATCAATGCCGGCACTGCTTTGATGGATGGCCCTCTGAATCTGGTTGATATCCTGACTGTTCTGGGAGAACACAAGCTGGCTGAATATCTATTGAAGGAAATTCAGGATGTGTACCGCCTTCAGGGTGTGAGCATCAATGATAAGCATATAGAGATTATTATAAGGCAGATGATTAAGTGGCGGAGGATTGAGGATGTGGGTGATACCAAATTCATCCCCGGCCAGATCATTGAGAAATGGAAATTCGAAGAGGAAAATACTGCGACTGAATCCAAAGGTGGAAAACCGGCCAAAGCCGAAACCGCACTTCTACCGATTTCCAGAGCCGCCCTGGCCTATGACAGCTTTATCTCGGCGGCTGCCTTCCAGGAAACCACCCGGGTCCTGACCGAGGCTGCCATAGCCGGTAAGGAAGACCATCTTCTGGGTATTAAAGAAAATGTAACCATGGGGCGTCTCATTCCGGCAGGGACCGGTTATTCTTATTACCATAAGTTCGAAATGGATGAATTGGAAGATGTGTTTAAGACTGCCAAATAACCGGATTTGACAGATAAATAGCCCAAAAGTTTTTTATGTCCCTCTATCGGGATATATTCTACTCCCTATTCTGAAAACAAACTTGAATTTATTGCCAGGAATTTAATGGCCAAGTTGTTTCTGAGTTTGGAGATTCATTTCAACATATTCTACTGTTGGAGCTTTAATATCCGTCCCGGTGTCCAGGGGGCCTTGGCTGCTTCCAGTTCTTTTTCCAGTTCGGGAATATCCTGGCTGGCAATTTTTTTTAGTTGGATGAGCAGTGGAGCCAGTTCCTCCACGATGATATTGTAGCTGTCAAACTGGCTTTTCCCCGGTGCCGAAGTTGAACGGTACTGGGCATAAATGATGGAATAAAGCCTGGAAATCAGTGGGACCAGGGTGGGAGGTATCTCTTCCCGGCTGGCTTTGGGTTTATGGCCCCTGATGGCGAAGAGAATCTTGTCCAGTTGATCTTCAATGGCTCTGATCCGGGGCATAAATTTGGAAAGTCCGCCCGGAATGGCCAGGATAGTCTGCTTGATATGAATTGCCTTTTTTTGGAGTTCCTGAACTTCCTGGGAACTGCCCTGCAACACCCTGGATAAATCAGCCACCCTCAGTTGAAAATCCGTCAGCTCCTTTCGGTTTTCTGCTGGCATGGTGGTATTTCGAAGAATGTGGGCCCTGAAGGCAGTCGGCTCGACCAGCCTGGTGATTTTTCCATTTTGCCACTGGGATATGGATACCTTATAGGTGCCGGGCATGACCAGCATCCCCTTGTCATCCTTGGAAAAGGGATTGAACCGGTTGTCTTTCACTTTTACCGGATCCGGCCAGATGTACCTCATATCCCAGCTGATCCGGTTGATACCCTTCTTGGGCTTGGACCGCAATTCCCGGATCAAATTCCCGGCATGATCGGTAATGGTAAAGACCAGGAACGGAGATTCCTCCCGGGCTTCCTCTCTCAATTCAAGCCAGCCCGGATTGGGAATGGGTTGTCCCTTTTCGAACCATTTCTTTTCTCTTTTCTGGCGAATCAGCTTCCGGGTAAGGGGAACATCCTTAAGGTAATAGGTAAATGTGGTTCCGAAGGGTGGATTCTCAGCCTTCCAGTAAGTGGCTCCCTGTCCGTATTTGGTCCGGGTTTGAATATACATCAGGGCATCCTTGATGGAAAAAAGGTGGGCTTTCTGTTTGAGAAGTGACGGTGAAAACTCCCGCAGGGGAGTATAATCATCGAGAATGTAAAAGCCCCTGCCGAATGTGGCCAGAACCAGGTCATTCTCCCGCTCCTGGATTACCATATCCCGAACGGCAATGGTGGGTATGCCGGCTTTTAATTGGATCCACTTTTTCCCCTGATCAATGGTAAAAAAGGCGCCAAATTCGGTACCCACAAAAATCAGTTCTCGGCGAATATGATCCTGCTCGATGGTATGAACGGTGCCATTTTCGGGAAGATTCCCTGAAATGGATTTCCAGGTTTTTCCCCGGTCATCGCTCTTCAGAATATAAGGGGTGAAATCATCTCTCTTTCGATTGTCAAAAGAGGCGAAAACCACATTTTCATCATGTTTGGACGCCAGTATGTCACTCACATAGGTGAAGGGGGGAATACCCGGGAAGCTGTCCTTCTTACTCCATGACTTTCCGGCATTTTCGGTCACCTGGATCAGGCCGTCATCGGTACCGGCATATATCAAGTCTTCTTTTAGCGGGGATTCCACCAGGGAAATGATGGTCCCGTAGAGTGAAGTGGATACATCCTTGACCACAGCATCGGCGCTCCAGTATTTTCCCATTACCGGCCAGCGATTGCGGTCAATCTGGGCAGTGAGGTCATCACTGATCACCGTCCAGGAATTGCCGTGGTCATCGCTCCGGAACACCTTATTGGCCGCGCAGTAGATCCGGGTATTGGAGTGGGGGCTGATGAACAGGGGAGTATTCCAATTCCAGCGGTAGGTTTTTTCACCCTTCCGGGGTTGGGGCCGGATATACACACTCTCTCCGCTGGAACGGTCATAGCGAACCATCCAACCGTATTGGGCTTCCGCATAAACGATATTGGGGTTTTTGGGATCAACACAGGTCCAGAAACCGTCTCCGCCATTGGTAATAAACCACTCATCCCCGACAACCCCGTATGAACTGGTATTCCGGGAGGGTCCTCCCATGCTGGAGTTGTCCTGGGTTCCGCCGTAGACATAATAGAATGGTAGTGAATTATCCACTCCTACCCGGTAGAACTGGGTGACCGGCAGATTGATTTTGAAATGCCAGTTGGTTCCCCGGTCATAGGTTTCATATATGCCGCCGTCTCCACCGATTAGCAGGTGGGAGGTGTTCAGCGGATCTATCCACAGGGCGTGATCATCCACATGGCGGTATTTTAATCCCAGCCGCTTGAAAGTTTTCCCCCCATCCTCGGTGAAATGGGTGAAGGTTTCTACCGAATAAACAAGGTCGACATCTTTGGGATCACAGTAAATTTCATTGTAATACTGGCCGCTGCTGGCGTGTGAGCTCATTTTTGTCCAGGATTCTCCCCGATCAGTGCTGCGGAAGAATCCACCCTTGTCATCGGCAGCTTCAATGATGGCATAAATCACATCCGGATTTGCCGGAGAGATATCCAGCCCGATACCTCCCATGTGAACCGTGGGCAGGCCAGAGGTGATTTTTCGCCAGTTCTTTCCGCTGTCAGTGGTTTTGTAAATGGCGGTTTCCGGTCCGCCGCCAATCTTGGTGTGTACATGCCGGCGTCGCTGCTCGGAAGAGGCGATGATGGTATCCGGGTTCCGGGGATCCATCACCATGCAGTTGACACCGGTATTTTCGCTGATCTGAAGCACTTTCTCCCAGGTTTTTCCACCATTGATGGTTTTGTATAGTCCGCGATCTCCGCCAGGTCCCCAGGTAGATCCCTCGGCAGCAACATACACTATGTCGGTGTTTTTGGGGTTTATAAGAATGGTGCCAATCTGGCGTGAGTTTTTCAAACCCATGTTTTTCCAGGTTTTTCCGCCGTCAATGGTTTTGTAAATACCGTCACCGTAGCCCAGGGCGCGCTGATGGTTGTTTTCCCCGGTTCCGGCCCAGACCACATGGGGGTTTTGCGGATCAATGGCCAGACAACCGATAGAATAGCTGCCATATTTGTCAAAAACCGGTTTAAAGGTGATGCCGGCATTCTGGGTTTTCCAGATATGGCCGCAGGCAACCGCCACATAGTACTCACTGAAATCATGGGGATTGACCGCAATATCGGCAATCCGACCAGAGGTAAATGATGGTCCGATTGACCTGAATTTAAGCCCGCTGAATAACTTTGAAGAAAACGGGTCCTGATCCGCTTCGGCCTTCTCGGATTTAGCCGGTAGAACAAAAACCAGCAGAAAACAAAATGTCAGGGTTAAAAATAATTTGATTCTCATATTATCTCCTTGCTTTGGGATTTGGTGGTTGCAGGGTTAGGCTTGGCGCAGATGATTCGCAATCAGTCAATATTGCAGTAAAGGAAATTGATCTAACCTTGGTCTGCCAGCCGGAAATCAGGCAAAAATTGAATTTGGAGTT
>DAOVIP010000001.1 GCA_030671465.1 Candidatus Aminicenantota bacterium
AATAATCATTCAATATCCCTGATTTTCCATCTATCTTAACCAGAACCCGGACTTTCTTTCGCTTTTGTTTTCTCTTTTCCATCATCCTCTCCCTTTTACTTATAATTTATATTATTATGATCGGTTTTTCAACAAAAAAAATCTTAAAATAAGGGATACGTTTTTTTTCTCAACTGGTTTTATATATTTCCGCAGGCCACCCGGAAGGGACAGTAACCACAATATTGAGGATTGTGATGATTGGCCACAAATGTTTTCCGTAGAAAAATATCTGCCATGATTTCCGTAAGATTATGTTTGAAATTTTTCATCAGAATATTCTTTTCCTCAGTTGAAATCATCTCCAGGCGACTTCCCTTCACAAAAACAGGTCTGAAAAAATCTTCAGCCGGTTTTAAAAAAACATAAGCTGCATCTATCCGGGAATAATCCTCGGTTTGGGGATTCATCATCAAGGTATACATTAAAAGCTGAAAACTTTCATAATAATACCGAAATTCTTTGAGGGTTGCCAGCAATTCTGGCTTTTCCAGGTTTGGCAGATCCTTCAAGAGGAAATCGACCACCTTTTTTCTGATCCTGGGTTTAAACGGGGTTCCGGTCTTGTAATCAATCAACCGAATCAAGCCTCTTTCTGTCTCGATCCGGTCAATTCTTCCTTTGAGCCTGATCAAGGAGGTGGAAAATGGCAGGTCCATCTCCATAAACACTTTTTTTTCAAGTCCGGTAATCTCGATCCCATTCTTCCGTAGTCGCTGGATATCAGTGGCGAGAAAATCTTTCAATTTCTCAACCATTACCCAGCACCTGATTTTCCCAATCCCGGAAGCACCAACAAACCCTTTGTTTCTAAACTCCTCCCCTACTATATGCTCCAGTTGACCTTCCAACTGGTTGAATTCCTCGGGAAAATGACCGTTACGATAGAGTCTTTCCAGCACCCGGTGAACCAGGGTTCCCAATTCTCCAGTATCCGGGTCCGGGGATAGCTCTTTCCGCTCCTCCATCCCCACGATATAGGAGAAATAAAACCGAAGGGGACATCGAATATAACTCTCCAAGGCAGAAGCAGAAAAGCTCATTTTCTTTATTTTTGCCATTATGGAATCGTTCTTTTTCACGGTTTTCAACACTTCGGATGGCAGTTCACATTTGCAATTTTTCCGGATAATGGTTGGTGCTGCCTGGCCCTGTTTTTCCATTTCATAGATGATCCGTTCAATAAATCGACTTTTCTCCGCCTTCTCGGTTCCTTCCTGGTTATCAATCCAGAGAATATGGGCCTTTTTTGCCGATCCAAGCAATGAAAAAAAATTGTAGGCAAAAAGGATTTCCCATTGTGAATAACAGCGAACCCCGAAGACCCGCCGGATATCATAGGGAAGCAAAGGATCATATTTGAAAGACTGAGGCAGGACACCCTCCAGGGCATCAACCACAATAACCTCATCAAAACTGAGTCCCCTGGATTCCAGCATGCCCATCACCTGGATTCCCTTCAGTGGAGATCCTTCAAAATAAATATGGACACCGGAAAAATGATAGGAAAGCAGGGATACCATTGATCCAAAATCAGTCTGGCCGACATCCGATTCGTGTTCCCGGCAAAACCCGATCACCTGGTCCAGAGTGTTTACAGCAGTGTTGACATAATCTTCGAGAAACAAGTGGTACTTTTTATATTTCCCCACTGCCAATACCGCCTGTTTCAGAAATTCAGCCAGTTCCAGTAATGAAGCAGTGCCATCAGCCAAAAAAGTGGCATGCAAATTCTTTACTTCAGCAATGATATCCCTTTTCAGATCGGGAGAAAATTCTTCTGATTCAGCCAGAATCCGGGTTATTTGATCCTCAACATTTTCCGGGGTAAAATAAAGCAAATTTTCCCGATTGATCAAATCCTCTATCAGATGGATTCCCCTTTTTAAAGGTTCCTCCTCATTTCCAATATTTCCTGAAAGTTTTATATAAGGATGGCGGATAAGATTCAGATAATCAGGTGAGAAAATATTTCCCTCTTCATTGCAGGATTCAGCCGCTTTCATCATGAATATCAGCAGTTGATAAAGCGGAGTTCTTCGAAATGGATACCCCAAAGAAATATTAAAGGGAATCAACTCTTGCTGCAGTGAAAATCTGGATACCACCCCATGAATGAATGGAATAAGGGAGGCCGAATCGGGTAAAACCACAGCAATCTTTTTCAAGTCCTCCGGTTGGTTGCAATTAGCCACAATGGCTTTCATTATTTCAACCACCTGAATCATCTGGGTTTCCAGATTGGGGAGGCAATAGAGATTGACTTTACCGGATAACCGGTTCCACTCTGAATCCTTCACTTGATCCGGTCCGGGCTCGAGATTCAGCGATTCCAGCATCCGGGCCACCAGTACAAATGGAGAGGTCTGCTCATGAAGGGCTCCCGGATCACATCTTACCAATATCCGGGCCCTTCCGGTTTTAAAGATGAGCTTCAGGATTTTCTCTTCACAGGCATTCAGGGCACCCAGCCCGGAAAAAACAATCTCTTGTCCGGCTGGCACCCTCAATGCTTCCGCTTCGGCCAGGGATGCAGTCAATTTATAGGCGACTCCCCTGGAATACTGTTTGTTTTCCAGCAGGAGATCTTTAAACTGTTCCACCAACAGAGGCATTTTACCGATAAAATCCTTATAGCCCTGATGATATTCACCCAGATGGGTAAATTCCTGAAAGATCTCCCGATTGATTCGATCGGTAAATTCTCCTTCTATCAGTAATTCCTCAACCGCTTTCAGGATAAGCAAGGCCCAGGGGAAAAAATCGGGAAAATGCGGATTTATTTTTCCACCGGTATAAACAGTGTCCTTGAATCCCCGGTTGATGGTTCTGAAAATTGCCAGTACCGCTTCCATTTCATTGGCCATTCTGAATCCGGAATGGTTCAGATTAAAAAGCTGGAAAACGAATTGATCAATGGTCACCAGTTCCGGAGGAAAATAAGACCCTTTCAGATGGCTATTCAGCCTGTCCTTTATGAAAAACAGCATCCTTTTCGATGGGGTAACCACACTCAGCCGGGAAAAATCCCGAGTGTTAAAAGAAATGATTTCGTCAACAGTGGCCTGAACCAGATCTTCACTACTTTTAACGAGCTTCAGCATGGTACCGGCTCCACTATATCCAGATCCGGGTACAGTAAGTACCCTTCGATTTTTTTCCCGGAAAACAAGGATTCCAGAATATGAATATAATCCATTATCTGCTTCCGGTGTTGATCTGTTTTCTTAGACCCGGTTTTAAAATCAATGACCAGGACCCGGTCTCCGGTCATGATCAGTCGATCAACCCGACGGTATTCAATCCACTCCCCGAGATATCCGGCAATATCCCTTTCGTTGTAAACCTCCAGGTCACCATGAAAAAGGCAAAACACATCCTCCCGGGCCAAGAATTGGCATAATCGTTTGTAATCATCATCACCGAGATATTCAGCCTCCGCCAGAGGTTTTATCAATTCGCCAATCTGATCTTTACTCTCAATCAGTTTAATCCGGGATAATAAACGATGAATCGCCTCCCCCCGTTCAATCGATTTTTTTTCCTCAATACTGAATAGATCAGCAGAAGAAAAAACCAGGAATTCCTTCTGCCACTCAGAGGTGCTGATCTTTTTTGATTCCACAGACAAAAGATTTGCCGTTTTGTCAACCGGAGAGGAGTCCTCTTTAATATGAGGCCATTTACCCCAGGCACATTCCCTCCAGGTATCTGGCCCTTCATTTTCCCGGACCGGATTCAGATTACCCTGGACCCAGGGATGATTGGCAATAATCTCTGAAAAATCTTTAAACTTCCTGAAGGCATCTTCATGGACGGATCGACGCGGTTGCTGATGAATAAACGGAATAAACAGCGCATCCCTGGCCCGGGTCAAAGCCACATACAAGAGGTTTAATTCATCAACAAATCCTTTTTCGATTTCACTCAGATACAGGTCCCTTAAAACAGGATTGATTCGGGCATAATTCTTGGATATATGATAGAAATCTCCACCTTTCCAGTATAGCCTCTTCTCTCCCCTGCCTGATTTCCCGGCCAGGGGAATCATTACGACCGGAAATTCAAGCCCTTTGGCTTTATGGATGGTCAATACCCGGATTCTGGTTTCATCATCCGACACATTGATGGTATAGGGATTTCGACTTTGAATATTTTTCTCCCATTCCGCCAGCAGAGCAGCGATTGAATTAATTTCTTTCTGCTCCAGATCATGCAAAATACTGCCAAAACTTAAAAAAAACGGCGCTGAAAAGGGGAAATTTTCAAATAACTGGAATTTCAGGGTTAAATCCTGGAAGATATCATATGGAGGTGAAAAACCCGCCTGTTTTACAAAAGGATCAATCAGGCATTCCCAGATTTTCGGAACCAGATCTTTGCATCGTTTATACAACGGTTTACCTGTCGAGACTTCGGTTAAGAAAGATTCGTCAAATTTTTTCATTTCACCGGGAAACAATTGTCTGGCTCTCTGTTTAAATATTTCCCCGGATATAAAGGTGAATAAATTCAAATGATCAGGGAGATAGTCAATGAAGCGAAAAAAACATATGATTTCTTGGATCAACCTCGATGAGGAGAGAAACAGAGACTCATCCGAAAGGGTTGGAATCTGCCGGCCCTCCAGAAAGCGAACCATATCCCTGCCTTCATCATTCGACCGGGTGAGAACCGCAATATCAGAGCCCTTATATCCTTGGTCTTTCAGACGTTTAATAATCTGCTCGCATTTATCATAGAGCCTAGATTGCGGATCCTGAGAGTTACCAGCCTCCGATTTCATGTATTCCAACATGGAAACCTGGACAAAACCTTCATTTTTCAGCCCGGATGGTGAAACATCCTGTTTGGCCGTGTCGAAATTGGCTTGAACTTTTCGGGTAAGCTCGCTGGCTACTCCCAGATTATCCAGCATCAGCTTTAAATTCCGGGGATCCCAGAAGGAATTATTGAAGTGTACGATATTTTTACCGCTGCGAAAGTTCTGTTTCAACACCCGGGTAAACCGGCCCAGGCCCAATAAGTTCAGAACTCCAAGTTCCTTTCGCAACCGATCTTCATTCATCAATTCGGCATTACCCCCTCTCCAGCGGTAAATCGCCTGCTTGGGGTCACCGACGATGAATATTGATGATTTTTCTTCTGACACCAGCACTTCTTCAAGTATCGGAACCAGCGCCTTGAACTGGAGCTCACTGGTATCCTGAAACTCATCAAAAAGAAAATGTTGGAAACGATCGGATAATTTCAGGTAAATATAGGGCAGGGCTGATTTCTCCCAGGCAGAAAGTTTTTTACGCAGGGTTCTGGAAAATTCATTGACAAAAATGACCTTTCTCTCGCTTTCCCAGAACCGGAGATAATCGAAAAAGAAATGTGAAAAATGACTGACCCGGTTCAGGCTAAGCAATAGAATACAATGGGCAAGGTGGTCCCTGGTTTTTTGAAATTTCCGAGAAAATAACTCCCGGAAGTTTTCATCGGTATTTTTTTTAAAACACGATGTGCAGTCTTCCAAGGAGAACATTTTTTTATCGATTATCGGGTCAATTTTCTTCAGGTTTTTACTATCTTCGATAAAATCCCGGACAGCAGAAACCAGACTGCGATTCACCACTACTTTGTTGATTCCCGGATGAACTTCACCCGGATCCGAATCGGATAGAATAATTGAGAACAGGGCAGATAAATTCTGTCTGAAAACTTCAACCGCCTTAAAGACCTGCTCACCATTATTCCGGGGTGACACATTTTCCTCAATACCCCGATACTGGGCAATACCGTAGAAATCAACAAGATAGCTGATAATGACTTCATCAATATTCCACTGGTGAAGGGTTTCACTGTTTTTTATATTGGATAATACACTTTTAAAAAATCCCCATTCCTGATGACAAATGTTCTCAATGAACTGGCGTGCTTTTTCTCGGAGTTTGTCCCCGGCATCCAGTCCGATCTCAAAATCAGGTGGCAAATTCAAATCCGGGGATATGACTTTGATAATTGAACTCATCAATGAATCAATGGTTTTTACATTGAAATCATGGTAATGGGAAATGATCCGCTCAATAATGAGGGCTGATAACTGAACAATCTTACCCTCATCCAGCTTCAATTCTCGGGATAATTTTGTCAGGAATTTCTTATCCCCGGCCGAAAGCGGATTCTGTTGAGCGCACAGTGAAAATCTTTTTAACTTTTCCAGAATCCTCTCTTTCATTTCATTGGCTGCTTTATTGGTAAAGGTAATGGCCAGTATAGAACCTATCAGACGCTCCGTATATTCGACAGTCCTGCCCGACTGAAGATGGGAATCAAACAATTGAATAACGTGTTTTAAATATTCGAAGGTTAACTGATAGGTTTTGCCGGAACCGGCAGCAGCTTCATATTTTATGATCCGATCCACTTTATCCCAAGCCTATTTATCGGTCTCCTTGTCGCTTGATATTTTAGTGTTTATATCGGACAGACTCCATGGGAAAGGTCAATTTGTCTCTCCATTGAGGAACCATTTTATTCCTGTTCAAGTGATCGATTAATAACAGGGCAAATTTTATGGTCTGCTTCATCCCTTCCAGTTTCCATCGGGGATCATATTCATCTTCTACAGTATGGTATCTGGTTTTCCAGAATTGAGTATATTTCCTTTCTCCGGATTCATCATCCTCACCCGCACTGATCCAGACAGACGGGATATCATACCTGGCAAACGAGAACTGATCAGAACGGTAAAAAAAACCCTGATTGGACATGGAAAATTGCCTGTATTTAATTCCCTCTTTCTGGGCCAGAAACTTTAAAATATCTTCAAAACTCGAAAACCTGGCCCCAATCCCCATGATACTCCTGCTTTTCTCCCAGACCGGTGTGGATTCAAAATTGATATTGGCCACAATTGTCCCTCTATCGGTGTTTTGAACATAAAATTTGGAACCCAGCAGCCCGGCTTCTTCCGAATTGCAGGCCAGAAAGGTCACGGTATAGTACAAATCATTTTGAAATTCTTTCAGGATTTTGGCAACCATGACCATCGAGGCCACAGCTGTTCCATTATCAATGGCTCCATTGAATATATTGTCCCCCTGCTTATTTTCATCTACCCCGAAATGATCGATATGGGCGCTGAACACCACCCTTTTTGAAGTTTTTCCGGGGATTACGGCAATAACATTATTATTGGATAATTCTCTGAAACTATTTTTCCCATCTATCTTGACTTTAAAACCCAGGGTTACCGGTTTAAAAGTTCGCTTCAATGACATTTTATACAGTTGATCCAGATCCAGGTCCCGGTCCTTAAAAATTTGCCTCAAACGTGATTCCTTTACCCAGGCCCTGAATTTGAGATTACTGCTTAAATCAGACTCGATAAAGACCTCCTCCCCGGACCAGGAATTTTGGACCACCTTCCAGCCATACCCGGCCGATTCATCGGTATGAATCATAATAATGCCGGCTGCACCCCTTCTGGCCACTTCTTCAATATGATATGTCCAGCGTCCGAAATAGGTCAAGGTCTTTCCTTCGAAGATATCGCTTAAAAACATTCCGGGATCATTAATCCTGGAAATCACGATTTTATCCTTCACATCCGTATTTTTGTAATCATCCCAATTCCACAAATCCGCAACAATTCCAAAACCGATGAAGACCGCATCCCCTTCCAGAGAAAATGATTCTGCCCCTTGGGTAAAAGTCCCGACAATATCCTCCAAATATTTCAATTTGTGATCATCAATTTGCACATTCAGATTGTTGATGGTAAATCCCTTCAGTTTAAAGGGTTGGAGATATTTACCATTGGTTTCTGGTTTTAAATCCAATAGCTTGAAAACACTTTTAAGATAAATTTCGGTAATATTACCACCCCGGGTTCCAGGGGCCCGACCCTCCACCAGGTCATGGGCCAAAAATTCGACCACACTCTGCATTTCCAACCTTGATATGCTGTCGATCCGT
Source organism: Candidatus Aminicenantota bacterium (assembly GCA_030671465.1). GTDB lineage: Bacteria > Acidobacteriota > Aminicenantia > UBA2199 > UBA2199 > CAZOWT01. The sequence goes on from DAOVIP010000001.1 coordinate 8,005, forward strand.
TCTTCCAGCTGTGAGGGATATAAAAACGAAAAGATACAAAAAACCAAAAGAAACATGACCATGATCTTTTTCATTTCTGACTCCTCGACCTTTCTGGGCCTAGTCATTGATATGATTAATATTCATCCGGAATCAATCCCTGTCTTTTTTTCCGGATTGATTTCCAATATGCTTTTTGGCTTCTGAATAATGCCCGGCCGGGACCATGATTTTCACTTCACCCAGTCCATTCATGGTAATTCCGAACAATCGGCCTGCAGATTCAAACTTCAGGAAACAGGGAATGTGATAGCTTTCCAGTTTTGCTTTGATGATTTCAGCCTCCATCATTCCCTCAACCACCGCAACTTCCTTCAGATCCTTCTTCATGAACCAATCATATAACAGTTTTCAGAAAATTTCAAATCCGGCAGAACGAAAAGATTCAGGTATGATATCCGGAAAAAATCAGAAAGGGGAAACCGGTAAACTAAAGACGCACAACCACCCCGGCCCAGGTGAATCCGGCCCCGAATGCGGACATCAACACACGGTCGCCCGGTTTAATCCGGCCTTCTCTGACTGCCTGGTCCAGAGCAATGGGAATGGTTGCAGCTGATATATTGGCAATTTTATCAATATTGATAAGGGTTTTTTCCAGGGGAATCTTGGCCCGCTTGATAGTGGCTTCGATAATCCGGATATTGGCCTGATGGGGTATATAAAGGGCAATGTCCTCACTGGTCAGGCCAGCCAGTTCGATAGCCTTTATGGCGGCTTCCTGCATCCGCAGTACCGCATGCTTGAACACATCATTTCCCTTCATGTGTATGGTATGCAGCTTGTTCTTCACCGATTCGATACTGGCAGGGATGGCACTCCCGCCGGCAGGCTGGTAAAGCAACTCGCCCAGGTTACCATCCGCACCCCAGTATGTGGACATGATTCCGGATTCATCCTGGCTGGCTTCCAGGACCACAGCGCCGGCTCCATCACCGAACAACACGCAAGTATTGCGATCCTCCCAGTTCATAATACGGGTCATGATCTCAGATCCGGCCACCAGAATTCTTTTGGCCACACCGGTCTTGATTAATGAATTGGCCATAATCAGTCCATACAGAAAACCGGAGCAAGCTGCCCCGACATCAAACGAGGGAATAGGCTTCAGTCCCAGTTTCTTTTGAACCCAGTTTCCGGTGGATGGGAAGGCCGTATCACCGGAAATGGTTCCTACAATGATTAAATCGATATCGTTTTTATCAATTTGAGCGGATTGAATGGCCCGGATAGAGGCCTCATAAACCAGATCGGAATTGGCTTGATTGGCAGCGGCAATATGCCTCTCTCTTATCCCGGTTCGGGATAAAATCCATTCATCAGATGTATCTACTCTTTTTTCCCAGTCATGATTGGTCATGACTCTTTCAGGTAAATATGAACCGGTTCCGATGATTTTTGCTTTAATTAACTTGGACATCTCGGAAGTAAAGTAGGTACAATTGAACCCCCAATTCCCGGCTATCTTTATTTTCGGGGTTCAGGGAAGAGGGGATAAAAGTCTTGTTGGTCTCGATAGTTAATTTAAATTCCGGTTCATCACCCAGCTGTTCGGGTGTCAGCATATATTTTTTTTCAAAGGTAACCGAATCTGAAATAAATGCTTCCAGCAGTGTATCATTTATTTTCAGGATAACCGTCTGATCTTGGAATATGGATTTGTGAAGCCCGCCCTTGATAATCAGAACGGATTTCTTCTTGGGGTTCTCAATAATGCATTCCGCTTTTTTGGTGGTCCATCTCCATACCCGGTAAAAGGGATCCGAAATGGCCAGGTTCATCTCCTCTTCGTTCCAGCCTTCAGAATAAATGATATCCGGGGCATTTATGGAAGCCGGCTGTACATTCAACACCTGGTTAAACAATACGATTTTTTCCGTGGGATTCTGGGGATCATACAATCCCGACTGGAGCTTTATCTCCTCAAAACCTTCAAAATCAATATCCAGCTCATCCAGGAACTTGGGAATGAAAAACATTCTTGAATAGGAAACCTTATCACCCGCTTTCCATTCAGTGGTCTTTTTAACCGGCATGTGATCATCCTGAACCAGCATTTCCTTGCTCTTCAGTCTCCAAAAATGGACAAAGACCATATAATCTTTATCTGTTTTATTAAAATTATCCAATATTTCATATTCATAGTCCATGGTAACATATAGAAAATCGGTAATGGTATCCGGGGATAATGATAGATTGAGTTTAATCCCCACATCGGCAATCTGATCACCCTCTTTTTTTCCACAGGACATCAGTAACACTAAAACCAAAAGTAAATAACTAAAATTCTTCATTTTCATGCGGCCTCCTCATTTAGGCTTAATAATGTATCATATTTAATGGTATAAATCAAATCCCAACTCATAGAAAAAAGGGCAATCTGACTGAGATTGCCCTTAAAATTCAAACCGCTTTGCTGATCTTATTTTTTGTCTTTATCGATATCCTCGTATTCGGCGTCAATCACCTCTCCTTCCTCGGCAGAACCTTCCGGTTTCGCTTCCTGCTGGGCTTGCTGTTGATCGCCCGGCTGGGGACCTTCTTGGCCCGGCTGTTGGCCGGCATTCTTATACAGTTCGGTGGATAATGTCGAAGTCAACGAATTGATGGCTTCTATCTCCTGTTTCATCCGGGCGGAATCGTCGCTTTTGACCGCCTCCCTGGCCTTCTTGACCGCATCCTCGGCCTCTGAAACCATATTTTCCGGAATCTTTTCCTTGTTCTCATTGACCAGTTTTTCCAGGGCATAGGCCATTTGATCCAGCTTGTTCTTGTCTTCGATCACTTCCTTTCTCTTTTTGTCCTCTTCGGCATTTTTCTCCGCATCGTTGACCATATTGTTGATTTCCTCATCGGACAGACCACTGGAGGAGGTGATGGTAATGGCCTGCTGTTTATTGGTGGCCAGATCCTTGGCGCTTACATTCAAAATCCCATTGGCATCGATGTCAAAGGTGACCTCCACCTGAGGGATTCCCCGGGGTGCCGGCAGCATTCCAGTCAGGTGAAACTTACCCAGAGTCCGGTTATCCCGGGCCATTTCACGTTCTCCCTGCAGTACATGAATCTCAACTGTAGGTTGATTGTCTTCGGCAGTGGTAAATATATCTGTTTTTTTGGTTGGTATGGTGGTGTTTCTGTCAATTAACTTATGGGCAATACCACCCAGGGTTTCAATTCCCAAAGACAGCGGAGTCACATCCAGCAAAAGGATGTCCTTGGCTTCGCCTCCCATTACGGCTCCCTGTACTGCTGCGCCTGCCGCCACCACTTCATCAGGATTTACACCCTTATGGGGTTCACGGCCAAAATAATTTTTCACCAGTTCCTGCACTTTGGGAATTCGGGTGGAACCACCCACCAGAATGACTTCCTGTATTTCCGAGGTGTCCACACCGGCATCCTTTACCGCCTGTTTACAGGGTGCCAGGGTCCTTTCGATCAGGTCACCCACCAATTGTTCGAATTTTGAACGGGACAATTTCATAACCAGATGCTTGGGGCCGGAATTATCGGCTGTTATAAAAGGCAGGTTTATTTCGGTCTCCACGGTATTGGACAGTTCGATTTTCGCCTTTTCGGCCGCTTCCTTTAACCGTTGCAGAGCCATTTTATCCTTGGAAAGATCAATACCCTGATCCTTTTTGAATTCTTCATTGATCCAGTCAATCAATTTTTGATCGAGGTTATCTCCACCCAGATGGGTATCACCATTGGTGGCCTTGACTTCCACAATATTTTCCCCGATTTCCAGAATTGATATATCGAAGGTACCACCACCAAAATCAAAAACTGCGATCAATTGGTCTTTCTTCTTGTCAAAACCATAGGCCAGTGCAGCAGCAGTGGGTTCATTGATGATTCGCTTGACAACCAGTCCGGCAATTTTTCCCGCATCCTTGGTGGCCTGCCTCTGGGCATCGTTGAAATAAGCCGGGGTGGTAATCACCGCGTCGGTAATTTTTTCTCCCAGGTAATCCTCCGCTGCTTCCTTCAGTTTCTTCAAAATAAGGGCTGAAATCTCAGGCGGAGAATATTGTTTGCCCATGGCTTCAATCCGGGCATCATTATTGGTGCCCTTGACCACTTTATAGGGTACCATTTTTATCTCTTCAGAAACCTCGGAATAACGCCGGCCCATGAACCGTTTAATTGAATAAATCGTATTTTCCGGATTGGTCACAGATTGCCTTTTGGCTACTTGACCCACCAATCGTTCGCCATCTTTGGTGAATCCAACCACAGAAGGCGTGGTTCTTCCCCCTTCGGAATTGGGTATGATTTTGGGTTCCCCTTTTTCCATTATAGCCACTACCGAGTTTGTCGTTCCCAGGTCAATACCAATTATTTTTCCCATTTTTTTCTCCTTTATTCTATTTTTACATTAACCGATTTCAGAACAACCCGAAATCTATTATCACATGTAAATGCAATATAAATATACAATATTTTTTTTTTGATGTCAACAATCTTATAACATTTTTATAAAAAAAACTTTAGTCTGGTATTGTCAACATTGAATAATTTAAGAAAGTGATTCAGTTACAACAAAAGGAGAATTACCCGGAAACCAGTTTGTCAATCAGGTTTTCATCGGCAACATAAGGAAGGGTGATATGTCCGCGAGCATCATTGCGTTGATTCCACTCCGCTGCCACTTCCAGGGCATTTTCATTCCTGGCCCAGCTGCGCCGGGAAATCCCATTGATCACATCCCACTCCATGGCTGACCTGATGATTTCATCTTTGCGGGAACTTCCATCCAGGACCAGGCCAAAACCGCCGTTAAAGGCCTTGCCGACACCAACACCGCCTCCATTGGAAAGCACCACCATGGACATGCCGCGGACCGCGTCTCCCACAAAATTGTGTATGGCCATATCAGCCGTTATATTGCTTCCATCCTTGATGTTAGCTGTTTCCCGGAAGGGTGAATCCGTGCCGGAGACATCATGATGATCCCGGCCAATCATGACCGGACCAATTTCGCCATTTCTGACCATCTGGTTGAACCTCAGGGCAATGGCCACCCTGCCCCTGGCATCCGAATACAGAATCCTGGCCTTGGTCCCCACCACCAGATTATAGGTCCGGGCATTTTTTATCCATTCGTAGTTGTCCCGGTCCATTCCTCTCCGTTCAGGATCAATACAGTTCATGGCTGCCCCATCGGTTTTGATGAGATCCGCTTCCTGGCCGGAGAGACATACCCAGCGAAAGGGCCCGTATCCAAAGTCAAAACACATGGGACCCATGATATGTTCCACATAACTGGGGTAGATGAATCCCCCGGCCGGATCATCCGATTTCTTCGCCACCTCGGTGATCCCGGCATCATAAACTGCCTTTAGAAATGAATTCCCATAATCCCAGAAATGGGTTCCCTTCCGGGTCAAGGATTGAATGAAACCATACTGCTTTTTTAAAGAGGCATCAACCATCTGTCTGAATAGATCCGGGTTCTCTTTGAGCAACCTGCGTCCCTCATCAAAACTGACTCCTGCCGGTGTATATCCTCCCCCATAAGCATCATGACAGGACGTTTGGTCGGATGCGAGCTCAACCGGAATATTGTTTTTGTCCAGGTAATCCCACAAATCCACTACATTGCCATGATAGGCAATGGAGACCGGGTCCTTGCTTTTTCGATATGATTCTATCCAGCCAGCGATCTGGTCCAGGTTATCAGAAATTTTCGAAACCCATCCCTGCTGTTTCCGGGTTTCAATCCGAGAATAATCAACTTCTGCAATGACACCGATGCCACCGGTAATCTCAACCGCCCTGGCCTGGGCACCGCTCATGCCACCCAGACCCGAACTCACATACAGAACACCGGCCAGGTTACGGCTCTGGGGAATTCCCAGATACAACCGGCCTGCATTTAACAGGGTAAGATAAGTGCCGTGTACGATTCCCTGGGGTCCGATATACATCCAGCCCCCGGCGGTCATCTGGCCATAATTGGACACCCCCATGGCAGCAGCGGTATGAAAACTTTCAAGATTGTCATACAAACCCACCAGCATTCCATTGGTTGAAATAATCCGGGGCGCATCAGGACCGGCGGGAAACAGACCCAGGGGGTGGCCCGAGTAGATCACCAGAGTCTGATCGCTCCTCATCTCCTGCAGGTATTGCCGGGTCAGACAGTATTGCATCCAGTTCTGGAATACCTGTCCGGACTCCCCGTAAGTGACCAGTTCATATGGATACAGCGCCACTTCAAAATCAAGATTATTGTCAATCATCACCTGAAAGGCCTTGGCCTCAATGATTCGTCCCGGGTATTCATTCACCGGGAGGGCTTTGATTTGACCCTGGGGTCGGTAACGGTACCCGTAAATTCTCCCCCGGTTTCTTAATTCATCCAGAAACTCAGGGGCTATCTCTTCATGCAGGTGAGTCGGAATATATCGCAGGGCATTCTGTAGAGCCACCCGGGTTTGTTCAAGGGTTAAATTAAAACCCCGGTCCGGGGCTCTCCGGATACCATCCACAAATGTTTTCTGGGGAGGAAGCCGGTCGGGTAAAGTAAATTGTTGAGAGCTCTTTTCAACCATTGTGTCTCCTTTAAATCTGGATCATTAAACTGATTCCGGCAACATCCATATACGGGAATAAAAATTCCTGATCAGATCCACAGGATAAAAATATATCAGAACCAACCGCATTGTCAAGGTTATCTTTAGTGCACCCCGGAATCCGGATTCCTCCCCCACTAGCCGCCAAAAACCTGGAATAAATCCCGGACAATCCCAATTTATTTTTTACACTTGTAAATTTTGAATAAATATGTAATATATAATAGTATAATATAGATTAAGGGCAGGAAGAATTGCTCATAAAATAAGGAGGTTACATGTCAGATAATGTCATTGATTTTCAAAAAATGCCTAAATTAAAACCCAAAACCATTGGCATCATTATCGTGGTATTATTGATCGTGATTGCTGCTTTTTCCAGTTTCTACATGGTTGACCAGAAAGAACAGGCCGTTGTGTTGCTTTTCGGAAAATTCAACCGCATCACCGAACCCGGATTGCACTTTAAACTCCCCTTCGGAATCGAAAAAAACTTCAACGTTCCCACCCAAAGAATATTAAAGGAAGAGTTTGGCTTTCGCACCGAAGAGGCAGGGATCACCACCCGTTATTCAAGCCGGGATTATTCCGAAGAATCCATCATGCTCACCGGTGATCTCAATATTATCGATGTACAGTGGATCATTCAGTATCAGATCGTGGAGCCCATGAACTGGCTGTTTAAAGTGGAAAACCAGAGAAAGACCATCAGAGATATCTCCCAGTCAGTCATCAACCTGCTGGTCGGAGACCGAACCATATTCGATGTCATCGGAAGTGAACGAACCAATATCGAACAGAAAGGCCGGGAAATGATGAACGAATTCTTTAAACTGTATGAGCTCGGTGTCCGGGTCACTACGGTCAGGCTTCAGGATATTGTTCCGCCAAAAGGAGCGGTCCAGGACGCATTTGAAGATGTCAACAAATCCATCCAGGACTTGAACCGTCTGATCAATGAAGGTAAGGAAGCCTATAACAACACCATCCCCAAAGCCCGGGGCCAGGCCAAACAGGTTATTCAGGCTGCCGAAGGATATGCGGCCCAAAAAGTCAACAAAGCCAAAGGTGATATTGCCAGATTCCTGGCCGTATATGGCGAATACCGAAAAAATCCGAAAATTACCCGTACCCGACTTTACTACGAAATGATAGAGGAAATTTTCAAAGAAACCCAGAATACAGACCTGATAGACAAAAATTTGAAAAATTTCATTCCATTCAAATCGCTGACCGATGACAAGCAGGGAGGTGCACAATGAAAAACATCAGAATAATTGCCATTGTCGTAGCCGTATTGATTGTTCTGTTTTTGTTGATGGGACCCTTTTTCGTGGTACGGGAAGGCGAATTGGCCGTTGTGATCCGATTTGGCAAGATCGAAAAGGTGGTATCCACAACTGGCTTGAAGTTCAAGGTTCCTATTGTGGATCAAGTCACCAAATATCCCAAAAAGATTCAATCCTGGGACGGGGATGCGGAATTGCTTCCAACCGAAGAGAGTCAGTTTATCTGGGTGGATGCCACCGCCCGCTGGAAGATAACCGATTTGAAATTGTTTTACGAATCCGTGGGAACCATTACCCAGGCCCAGTCGCGGCTGGATGATGTAATCGATTCCACTATCCGGAATATCATTGCCCGGAACTCACTGAAAGAAGCGGTTCGCAATTCCAATATCATCAACCAGATCGAGAGAAAAGATGTATTCAAGACCCAGGCCGGAATCGATAAAGAAAAGGACGAAGGGACTTCAATTTTTTCCACCTTCACCGATATCAAATACGATGAAATCCAGGAAGGTCGCGTAAAGTTATCCGACTTCATGCTCAGTGAGGCCAGGCAGGTTACTCCCCGGTACGGCATTGAGCTGATCGATATCATCATCAGACAAATCAAATATTCCGATGATCTGACCCGAAGTGTGTACAACCGGATGATCAAAGAGAGAAATCAGATTGCCCAGGCTTTTCGTTCAGAAGGTGAAGGTGAAAAAGCCGAATGGATGGGTAAGCTGGAAAAGGAACTGCTGTCCATTCAATCCAATGCCGAAAGACAGGCCAAAGAAATAAAAGCCAAGGCCGATGCCGAATCGCTGGTGATTCGAAACCGGGCCTACAACAGAGATACCGAATTTGCCGATTTCTGGATGGCACTGGTTCAATATCAGAAAATTCTTCCCAAGATGAAAAAAATCCTGACTACCGATCTGGAATTCTTCAAATTCCTCTATAAAAAACTGGGGAGGTAAACACCACCAGGCCCGGCCAGATCCGTTTCGCCACTTTTTGCTCTGCCCCAACAACAGTTGGAAGTTTCTCCCGAATTGGTATACCTTTTTTCCACTATATTATGTTTCATGTTTGAAATAATTGTGGTTCCGGAACCGGCATACTGCTTGAATTGAGCAGAACCGATCATTTCTATATAATAAAGAAGAATAATGCTGCGGATAAAAAATTTATCTTACGGAATCGGAGGGAAAGAACTTTTTTCCGGGGTAAATATCAATATCAATCCAGGGAAGAAAGTGGCCCTGGTCGGACCCAATGGCACCGGCAAAACCACCCTCATGAGAATTGTAACTGGAGAGCTGGACGATTACCAGGGCAGTCTGTTAATGCCCAAGCAATACCGCATCGGCTACCTCCCCCAGGAGGAGATCTCCATTTCAGGGAACACGGTTTTGGAAACTGTCATGAAAGGAGTCAAGGAAATTCAAGCCATTCGGGAGCAGCTATCGGCTATTCACTTCAAATGGACCCAAAATGGCGGGGACAGTGCCGGACTTCTGGATGAAGCGGAACAGCTGGAACAAAAGTTTCAATCCCTGGAGGGCTATACCCTGGAAAACCGGTCAGAAAAGATTTTATCGGGGCTGGGATTTTCCAGAAAGGACATGAAGAGGAAACTCTCCGAATTCAGCGGCGGCTGGAAGATGAGGGTGTACCTGGCCCGGATACTGATACAGAATCCAGATCTGCTGCTGCTGGATGAGCCTACAAACCACCTGGACCTGCTCTCCCTGGAATGGTTTGAAAAGTTCCTGCGGTTTTACCGGGGATCTGTTTTGCTGGTCTCCCACGACCGGTTTTTTATCAACCGGGTGGTGGAGGGGATCTATGAACTGGAGAATTCAAAGCTCAGGTTTTATTCGGGGAACTATTATTTATATGAAGCCGAAAAAGAAAAAAATGAAGACTTATCGCTGAAAAAATGGAAGGAATATATAAAGGAAAAGGAAAAGCTTGAAAAATTCGTCGACCGCTTCAGGTACAAAGCCAGCAAGGCCTCCCAGGCCCAGGAACGGTTAAAGCAGCTAAACAAGCTTGAAAAAGTCGACCCCGCTATTTCCCGGAAATATCTGGATTTTAAAATCGGGATTGAAAAGAAGAGCTTCAATGATGTTCTGGAAATACATGACCTGTGCTTCAAATATGACCGGGACTGGGTATTCAATCATCTCAATCTGAAAGTCTTCAGGGATGAAAAGATCGCGTTGATCGGAAAGAATGGTTCGGGAAAGACTACCCTGACCAAACTCATGACCGGCCAGCTGGAAACCCAGAAAGGAATCATCAAACTGGGTGAGAATGTGGCTCTGGACTATTATGCTCAGCATCAGATCGACAACCTGGATTTCAATTCAACTGTTTTTGATGAGGTCGGATCGGCAGCATCCAGCAAACGCTTTCCAGAAATACGGAATATACTGGGGATATTCGGATTCAGTGGTGAGGATGTTCATAAGCACATCCGAGTACTTTCCGGCGGGGAAAAGGCCCGCATCTCCCTGGCCAAAATACTTATATCATCGGCAAACTTTCTGATCATGGATGAGCCCCTGAACCATCTGGACAAACTGGCCAAACAAGCCCTTGAAAAGGCACTGGTTGATTATGAGGGAACCCTGATACTGATTTCCCATGACCGTTATTTTCTAAACAAGATCGTCAATCGGGTGATTGAAATCAGGGACGGAAATCTGGAAATCTATCATGGTAATTATTCCTACTACCTGGAGAAAAGGGAAAGTACTGAAGACAACCGGGAGAACCATACCGACAACAGCCCTACTGAAATGAGCCGACAGGAGAGAAAAAAGTTCGAAGCAGAACAGAGACAGC
>DAOVIP010000111.1 GCA_030671465.1 Candidatus Aminicenantota bacterium
ACATTCTCAGACAGTGCATTTTTTCGCTTCAATAATGATGAGGCTCCGACTGCCAAAATAGCAATGGGAATAGCGGCCTCAAAAACCTGACCGATTTTCAGTGCCAGGTAGGCAGCGGAAAGGGAAAACAAAACCGTATAAATCATTCCCCAAACCAATGCATAAAGCGTAACCTCCGGGAGAGGTGCGCCTTCGGGAACCACCGGATTAAAACTCTCCCCCTTCTTTAATTTTCGATAGGCATTTTTGGGTAATCCTTTGATGGTGTCATGATCAGCCATTTTGGTTAACCTCCATTTTGCTCATTTTTTTTGTTTATTTCAATAAGGGAATCAATACCAAAATCGAGCCGATGAATGGAAAACCTTAGCACATCAAAAAATTTATTTCAAGGTTATTGACCATTTTCTCCCTAACCTTCACCGGAGTCAAATCCTCCTTACATCTTGACAACATCTGGGATAAATGGTAAATGGAGTTCATGAATATCGACTATAAAAAACAGCAGGAAGAACGTAAAATCATCAGCAAGGAAACCAGGACCCCCAAATTGATTGCCCTGAGCATGCTGGGATCAACCCTGATCTTCGCCCTGATGGCATATTTTGTAAAATTGGAATTCAACCTGGAAAGAAACGTGAGAGAGAATATCTATTGGATATTAATATTCGCCATCATTCTCATCCTGATCGGTGTCCTGTCGGTACGAAAAACCATATACTATTCGACCCGGTTGATAAAAGAAGACTATTCACTCACTCAAATATTACAGAAATGGAGTCAAATTGATATTATTCTATTGGCAGTCGGTGAAACCATCCCCATTCTCGGATTAATCATAACCTGGCTGGGTATGCCATTCGCAAGAACCGGATTTATCTTTCTGGTATCCGCTATTTTGATGATTATATTGATGCCAGTGGGAATCAAAACCAGAAGTAAACTCGAGATACTCAGAAAGCACATCCCGGGGATTTAATCTCGCTAAAAAACAGAACACTTGGGGAGTCTAATGATATATGCAGAAGTGATTTGAATTCACATATCGAATGTTATATAATGAAATCAACATAATGTATGGAGACAAAACATGAAAAAAAATGTTTTATTAGTGGAATATGACACCTCCACAATAGAATTAATCCAGGAAATATTGTCTTCTCCCGTATTTAATATTGAAACCGTAGACGAAGGGAATAAAGCCAAGGAATTGGTTGAAAGCAAGAATTATGATCTGGTGATTACTGCTGCCATGTTACCGAAATTTCATGGATTTAATTTATCCCAGTTCATCGGAAACCAGTCTCCCCAGACCAAAATACTCATTATTAGTGGCATCTACAAAGGCATCGAATACAAACACCAGGCTATAACCCAATATAAGGCAGATGATTTCCTGGAAAAACCCCTGAACCGAAATCAATTGAAAAAACGGATCCTGGAACTGCTGGACCTGGAGGAAGAAAACCTCAAGGGAGATGAGCAGAGCCCCACTACCGAAATCCCCCTGACCGAAACAACCAAGATCCCGGCCGTCCAAAAATCCGAACCCGAAAAAACCAAATATTCCTCTAATGATCTATTCGGGGATATCATCGAAGAGGTTGAAAAAATCCCCATCCATGAAATAAAAATGGATAATGAATTGGGCAAGGAAGCTGAACCCAGAAAAGAAACCGAAGATGTTTCCCCAAAAACGTCTGAAAAGAAAGACCGGGAAAAAATCGATCTGGAATTGGCCAACCTGGGCAAAGCCAAGAGGGAAACACCGGACCTACGGAAATTTAAAAAGATCGAAGATGACATCAAAAAAAAATTGGATGACACACTTTCCGGGCTGGGAATTAAACTCAAAACCGCACCCAAGAAGGACAGCGAAGATAAAAAAGTCAAACCCAGCCAGGAGCCGGCCAAGGAAACACCGGCTCCCAAAAAACCGGTGGAAAGAACCGATGAACTCGGAGACTACGATATCCTGGGCTTGATCGCCCGGGGGGGGATGGCCGAAATATATAAAGCCAAAAAAAAGGGTGTCAAGGGTTTTGAAAAAGTCATCGCCATCAAAAAAATCCTTTCCGGTTACGGGGAAGATGATAAATACATCGAAATGTTAGTGGATGAAGCCAAAATTGCCGCTGAATTATCACACCCCAACATTGTCCAGATATATGATCTGGGTAAGAAGAATGATTATTATTTCATTGCCATGGAATATATTCAGGGAAAGGACCTGGGCCTAATCCTGAGAAAGTTAAGCAAGGTCAATAAATGGATGCCGGAGGAAATTTCCATCTACCTGATCACAAAAGTTTTGGAAGCTCTGGGCTATGCCCATTCTGCCAAAGACAATCGGGGCAGAAATCTGGAGATTGTCCACCGTGACATATCCCCTCCCAATATCATGATCTCATTCGGCGGCGATGTAAAACTCACCGATTTCGGAGTATCCAAGGCTTCGATCAAAATCCATCAGACCATTTCTGGCGCACTAAAGGGAAAATTGTTATATATGTCTCCGGAACAGGCCAAGGGAGACAAGAATATTGATAACCGTTCCGATCTGTTTTCGGTGGGAGTCCTGTTATTCGAACTCATCACCCAGAAGAAACTGTTCCTGGATTCTTCAGAAATGGAAGTATTGAAAAAGGTTCAAAACGGCAGTATTATCAAGCCAAGCGAATTCAAAAAAGACATCGATACCGAACTGGAACGGATCATTCTGAAATCCCTGAACAAGGATCGGGACCAGAGGTATCAGAGCGCCGCGGAAATGATCCGAGACCTTGAATCATACCTGCAAAATAATTACGATCATATACCCAACTCCATTCATGTTTCCCGTTTTCTGTACGATCTGTACAAGAAGGAAATTCAAAAGGAAAACATAAAAGTTGATCTGAAATCAATCCCCTACGAGATAAAAAGAAAAGCCAAAGCGGAAATCGAATCCCCCCCCGCACCGGATACGGAAAAGTCCAAAGAGAAAAAAAAGGATAAAAAGGCCCCTGAGGAAGAAGGCTTCGCCCCCACCATTGAAATCGACTTTGAAAAATCCAAACCCATCAAGGAACTCACCAAGCCATCAGCCCCAATTCCGGAAGGCCAGCCTGAACCATTGATCGAGAAAGAGAAGAAAATCTCAAGCCCTCCATTCATTGACTTCGAACAGGAGGATTTAAAAAAAGAAAAAAGGAAAAAAAGATTCAAATTCTTTTTCATGTTGTTGTTTCCCATCCTGGCAGTGGCTGCCGGGTACTATTTCTTATATCTCTCTCCAGATTCCCGGCCTGTAGAAACCATATCAATAACCCATATCAATTCCCCGGTCAATAAAACCGCTGAAAAAACCAGTAATCCTCAATTGATTGAAGATCCTTTTGAAGTCCTGATTCCTGTAAACGGGGATAATGATCCCCTGACCTCAAATCAGTTCAAAGTCATTAACCATGAACCTCCCGAGACCAAGGTGCTCACCCCTGCCACCCCGGTAAAATCCGAGGAAATAATAAAACCCGAATCGGAAGTAAAAAAAGAAAAAAAACCCCCCCAAAAAACCTATTCGGAAGGCAGCATCGTTGCCTCAAGTGAACTGGACACAAAACCCCAGCCGGTTTCGACCCCTCTGCCCCGGATCCAGAAAAGGACCAGGAGATCGCTGACCACTGACCAGGATTTACTGGTAACTATTTTAATCAATCACCAGGGAAATGTGGAAAAAGTGAAGTTGCTTAAAAAATCCGTTGCAGCTGAAATCAATTCATTGATCATCAGCTCCATTGCCAAATGGAAATACAAACCGGCAACCAAAAATGATTTCAAGGTTAAGACCTGGAAACAAATTCCCATAACAATAAAAAAAATCAAGGAGTAAAAATGACACAATTAAAAAGCGAAGACAAATCGTTTTACGAGACCACTCAAAAAGAAGCGAAAAAAAAGATTGAAATAATTGATGCGACCATTGAGGAAGAACTGGCCAGAGTCAAGGAAAAAATCAATGGCCTTCAGGAACAAAAGAAAGCCATCCGGCAGATTTATGACGGAGCCTGCGTAATTCTCGGTGTCAAAAACGAATTCGAAGAAGAAGAAAAATCAACAGTATAAAGTCGGGAATCAAATTTCAACTTTATCGGTATTAATGAATTATTCCAAAAGTTTATCTTATCTCAGGAAAATTCAGGAACAGGGCTCTAAACTGACCTTGAATAACATTAAAAAAGTTATTGATCAGTTCCCTTTCCCGTTGAAAGATATTAAATTTATCCAGGTTGCCGGAACCAACGGTAAAGGGTCTACCTCCCATTTTATCGCTTCCATACTCCAGTCTGCCTCCTATCGGGTTGGTCTTTTTACCTCTCCCCATCTTCAGGATATCCGGGAGCGGATCACCATAAACAAGGAATGGATTTCAGAATCAGACTTTGCCAAATCCCTTCAGGCCACTCGAAAAATTTCAGAAACCCTCCTGAGGCAGAAGATAATCGATAATATCCCCACTTTTTTTGAACACCTGTTTTTGATTTCACTTTTTTATTTTCAGCGGAAAAAAGTTGATTTTGCTGTCTTTGAAGTGGGCCTGGGCGGACGATTGGATGCCACCTCTACCATCATTCCGGAAGTATCGGTAATCACCAATATTTCTTACGACCATACCAAGACCCTGGGAAAGACAATCCAAGCTATTGCTTTTGAAAAAGCCGGGATCATAAAAAAAAATATTCCGGTCATCTCCGGCTGCAGCCGTTACTCTGTATCCAGAAAGGTCATAAAGAATATCGCTCACAAGCGACAGGCTCCATTTTATGATGTGATTACCCCGGCCGGTTTAATTCAAACCAAGGATAAAAAAAGGGGTTATGCCTGTCACTATGTCACCGAGTCCAACCGTTACGAGTTCAATGTTTTTATGAACGGAAAGCACCAGACCATTAACGCAGCCACTGCCATTCGGACCATAGAGGTGTTGAACCGAAACGGGCTCGGCATTTCAAAATCATCCATATATCATGGAATTAAGAACAATTTTGTACCTGGAAGAATTGAAATCATCAACACCCGTCCGGAGATTATACTCGATGGTGGGCATAATGTGGAGAGTATCCGGGCATTAAATAAATTTTTACATCAAAAAAATTTTCGCGACCTCACCCTGATTTTCGGAGTTTTAAAGGACAAGAATTATCAGAAAATGATTGATCTGCTCAAGCCCTTTATCCAGAGGGTTGTCATCACCCAACCGCTGTCCAACCGGGCCCTCCCCGCTGACCAGCTGGTGCGTTTTTTCAAACCATTCGAGTTTCTGGTCAAACCCGATTTGAAGGATGCCCTGGATAGTGCCAAAAAATTTAAAACCAATATACTGGTTACAGGATCTCTGTATCTTGTCGGCGAGATGCGTAACCTAATTTTCGGAGGTGCTGCAAATGGATATAAATAAATTCAAACAAGCCGAGACCAGGTATCAGGAATTGAAGGTCCAGATGGAAAAACGCGAGAGTAATGCCGATGAGATGAAAAAAAAGCTGAAAGAGATAATGATTACCGATGAAGAGGGAAACTACTGGATGATCGGGGGGAAAACCGGTAAATGGTATACCTACAGTGAATCGGAATGGAAAGAGGATACTCCCTACGATGATGATACCAAACTGGTGGAAAAAAAAGATGAATCACTGATACCGGATGAAACCGAAGCAACAGTGACCTGTAAAGTCTGCCAGGCAAAAATGTCTTCCCGCTCGGCATACTGTCAGGTATGCGGTGCCAATCAGAAGGAACCGGTCAGGACCGGAACCGTAAAACCAGTGAAAGCAGAATCCGAATTGTTGGTAAAATCAATAAGGCTGGTACCCATGATCTTTTTTTTCGGGGGGCTGGGCTTGATTATCGGTATCCTGTTTGGAGCAACTTTTGGCATTTTCAATATACTGGGAGATTTCATCTACCAGTTCCCCATCATGCTTCAGGAAACCCGGGGAAAAATTCAGGGGGGATTGATATTTGCGGCCATGGGTGGGATCAGCGGTTTTGTATTTTTTGCTTTTATCTCAATCATCCTGACCGGAATCTATAATTTTATCTCGTTCTTTTTCGGGGGCTTGCGCTTTACAACCAAACCATAGATGGAAATCCTGCAGGATATTCGATTTTACCATCTAATCATATCCATTTTTATTCCACTCATTGTTTTTTTGGTGTTTTACCATTATCTGTTTCGGAAAAAAAAATAAATTTCAAAATCATTTAAATCGATTATTACAACCGGGAATAATTCTTGAAATGAACCTTGACATATTTGGATAAGTTCTGAACCCCGATTTCCACGGCCAATTCCCTGGCAACCCCATCGACCCTTTCACCAGCTCCAAATAGCAGGGTATGTCCGCATTGAGCCGATAATTTTTTCATCTCCTTCAGAAAGGTATAACGGGCTATAATCGAGGCAGCCGCCACCGCCATATCCTTTTCAGCCAGGGTCAGAAAAACCATTTTCTTTTTCGTTCCTGAGTCATCAAAATGTTTCAACACTCTGAATTCCGGTCCGAATTTATCGATGAGTATCATTTCCGGGATTTTCTTTTTCTCCAAAACATTTTTTATGGCCTGGGCATGAGCCCAGCCCAGTATAACATTAATATTGTTGAAACGTTGATACAGCTGGTTGTATTTTTCCGGAGAAATTCTTACCAGTGAATAATCAACCATTTTGATCAGTTGAGCACCCAGCTTTTC
>DAOVIP010000258.1 GCA_030671465.1 Candidatus Aminicenantota bacterium
GGTAGACCCCGAGGGCGACCAATCCCATTAAAAGCACCAGTAGGGAAATCCTCGTCACTTTCCTCACCAACGGACGCTTGAAAAACGGACCGCGGGCTACTTCCTCAATACTAAAATCCCTCAACAGCAACCCCACATGCTCATACCGCTTTTCCGGTTTCTTTTCCAGACATCTCATGATAATACGACTGAAAAAAACGGGAATCAACGGATTGGATATTGAGGGTGAAACCGGCTTTTGGTTGATGTGCTTGGTAATATAACCCAGTACGGTTTCTGAAATAAAGGGGAGTTTTCCGGCGGCCATTTCATACATGATGATCCCCAGTGAGTAAAGATCCGAGCGCCCATCCACCTTTTCTCCCTTGGCCTGTTCCGGGGAAATATATTCCGGCGTACCCACCACCATGTCCGGCAGACTGATACCCTCACCCTCAATCGATTTGGCCAGCCCGAAATCCATTATCAAAACATTTCCCTTGCGATCAATCATGATATTATGAGGTTTCAGATCACGGTGCACAATCCCCTTCCTGTGGGCTGCCTGCAAACCGGCGCAGATCTGACGAGATATCTCAATGGTCTTCTTCAAACCCAGTAAGCCCTTTTTCTGAATCAGCTCTTTCAGGTTAACACCTTCAATAAACTGCATGGAAATGAATTTAATCCCTTTTTCCTCCCCAAAATCATGAATACGGATAACATTTTCATGTGATATTTCCCTGGCCAGTAAAATTTCTTTCTTAAACCGCTCCACAGCCTGTTGATCGGCAATGTTATGGGGATGAATGATTTTCAAGGCCACTACAATCTTCAACTCCAGGTCTTCGGCTTTATATACCCGGCCCATGCCTCCCCGGTCAATCTCTTCCAGTATCTGATACCGGTTGCCAAAACGATCACCCGGAGAGATAGAAAATTCAGAATCATCGAAAAGGGAACGGGAAATTTTCTCGGTCCTGGCCTTGCCGCGCCTGGCCATTGGTGAGCCGCATTGATTGCAAAAACTACCACCTTCAGTGTTGTCAAATCCGCAGGTGGGACAATTCATTCGGTATTAGGCTCCTCAAATATATATCAAATTATAAATTTAACAATTTTTCAAAAAAAATTCAATACTGAAACACCATGTTTTTAAAAGTTACTTGGTTTTTTAGTTCTTCATTCACAAATCATTGGTTTCAGAGAATGAGATATCAATATCCGGTGGAGATTCCTCTTCGGTTGTTTCCCCCAGCAAATGGGAAAATTCTTTTTCCAGCTTTTTAAATTCTCCTCTCTGTTTTTTTAAAATATCCATACAGGTCCGAGCGGCTTCCAGGGCTTCTTTGGTCTTCTTTACCAAATCATCAATTCCGATTTCGTCTTTATTCAGAGACTCGGTAATCTTTTCCAATATGGTGAAACTCTCTTCATAGGTCCTGGATTTATCAGTCATTTTTCCTCCTTTCTTATTATCTTAGAAATTCCATCCTTAAATTTTAAGCGGGCACTCCTGACTTTTTTAAATTTTTTCAAAGATGAAATTATCCGGTCTTCATCATCCAGAGTCAGGGTGAATCCTTTATTTAATATTCTGCTTGGATCACTGGCCAGAACCAGTTCCTGACGGGCATTCAGATGATCTCCACTTAGATCCATCAATTTTTTCCCCATTGCAAAAATATTTCCCGTCCTGTTTAAAACCTCATCAACACTTTTCCGGTTTTCATTCAACCGTTTTTCAAAATCCAGCTTATCCATGATTTTTCTGGCCTGTTTAGTTTCCTGCTGGTTTCTGCTCATCATTCTCATTAATATAAAGTCTGTAATTTGCCTGATGTTCTTCCGGGAATCATCATGAATGATTTGTTTTTTATTCAATATTAAGGTCAAAAGGTTATTAATCTCTCTCTCCTGATCCCTGACTTTAAAGGATGCTGATTGTTCAAATTGGCGGACCAGAGAGAGGTATCTTTCATTTTGAAATTTGATGAACTGATAAATCCGGGATGGTATCTGCTGGACAGTGGCAGTCAGTTTTTCGGTTTCCCGGTTATTGATAAGTTGGAAAAATTGAATTAATTGACTGATTTTATCGGATAACTGTGATTGAAGGCCCGCAAACCGGTCCTGCAGATACTTGCCCATACCGGAAGGTGTGGAGGGTGTGGGTGTATAAAAGGAACAGACTTCGGCCGCAGATAGATCCTTTTCATGCCCGATGGCGGTTAAAACCGGAATAGAAGCCTGGCAGATCCGCTGGCAGATCCGGTAATCGCTAAAAACAGCCAGGGACTGCTCACTCCCTCCCCCCCGGGCAATGATGATGGCATCCAGAGAGCCATCTCTCCATTTGTCCAGTAGCTCAATCGAATAAAGAATACTGTCAACTGCTTGGACACCTTCCATCCGGGTGTCCAAAAAAAAGAATTGATAACGGTTCTGAAATGGTTCCAATCCGGCCATGATATCTTTTATGGAGGTCCCCTGCTCGGAAGTGATCAGACCGATTCGGGAAACCAGTAAGGGGAGTTCCAGCTCTTTCTGATTGTTCAGAATGCCCTCAGATTTCAACTTTTCCAGTGTGATTTCTCGCTGACTGCGCAGTTTTGCCTGGGTATATTCCGGAAGTATATCCCGGACCGTTAATCGGATATCCACCACATTTCTCAGGGATACATGGACTTCCACCTGACAGAAAACCGGTAAATCCTTTACCAGACCCTCGGCAACTCCCATCTCCTTCAGTTTTGAGTTTACCCGTTCAAGCTGACCGGTCTTGATTTCCATCCGAAAGAAAACATCACTGTTTTCCTGTTCATCTTTCAGGTCAAAATAGGAAGCCCATTTATAGTTTTTCACCTCAGAGGCAATGATCCCCCGGATCCAGATATCTCCCCGTATTCCCTCTTTGATCAAGCGATCAATCCGGCTACGGAGTTCAATGACCGAAAATGAATGGGGAAAAGGGGATAAATCCGTTGTCCGGTCAGGAATACTACGGGCAAGGATCGGGGTCAGATTGTTTTTGAGCACCTCCAGTTCCCCGGCCAGGTCATCCGGGGAAACAAACCAGCTCTTGTCGCCCGGATTCCAGCGATACCCCCTCATTTTCAGATCATCCTTGATGGGAAAAGCATCGTAAATGTGGATACTGTTTTCATCAAACCCCACATTCACTTCCTGGCCTTTGATCACCAATTTAATCCAGTTCATGGGCATTCGGAATTACCATACCACCTAGACCTTACAAAATCAATTCGAATTGCTGAAAACCAGGCATAACCGGAAATAAATATTTGAAGTTTTATCGAATCTATGGTAAAGTTAAATATGAAACAGCCCGCACTGGAAAGACTTCTGAGGTATACCAAGCAATTCATTAAACTCAGAACCCTGGGACACCTCTGGAACGCCCTGAAAAAAATTCACTATGCTGATGTGGCCACCCTGATTGAACATTTGAGTCCCCAAGAAAGACATATTATCCTCAAATTGTTCTTTGACCGGAAAATGGAAATGGCCCATCTGGCCGAAATCATCAGTGAGATCAAACCTGAAATTGCGGTTGAGATTCTGTCCAGCCTGGATACGGGCCAGATCACCTCGATACTGGAAGAACTGTCTTCGGATGATGCAGCCTCCCTCATTTCCCTTTTTGATGAGGATCTCCAGCTGGAAATCCTCAAGAAAATGAAAAAGGAAGAATCTGCCGACATCCAGGAACA
>DAOVIP010000362.1 GCA_030671465.1 Candidatus Aminicenantota bacterium
CAATCACTTCATTGGGATTGGGACCGTATCCCACCAGGTCACCCAGAAAAATGAATACATCCACATTTTTCACTTTTTTTGAGGCCAGTAATTTTTCAAAAGCTTCCAGATTGCTGTGAATATCGCTGAATACCAGGTATTTCATTTTCGTGTACTTTTAAATGGATGTCTCTGTTTTTTTTCTTTCAGACTGGTGGAACGGGAAGCCATATAATCCCCGTACATCAAACCGGCATTATAAGAACTTCTGACAAATGGATCGGACTCGACTGCATCAAATCCTTTGCTCAGGGCAATTTTTTTAAGCTTTTTGAACGTTTCCGGAGAATAAAATTTCTCGACCGGCAGATTTTTCTGAGTGGGTTTTAAATACTGCCCAATGGTCAGGAAGTTGACCTGGATGCTTCTGAGATCATCAAATAGTTCAATGATTTCATCAATGGTCTCGCCCAGACCTACCATTATTCCCGATTTGGTGATGAATCCCTTTTCTTTGGCAAAACCGAGGAGTTTCAAAGAACGGGAATAATTTTTGGGATTCCGGTTGATAATCGGATACATGGATTTGGTGGTTTCAAGATTATGATTCAACACTTCGGGTTGGGCCTGGAGAGCCTTGAGAATATGGTTTTTATTGCCTTTGAAATCCGGGATCAGGATTTCAATTTTTAAATCCGGAAAGTTTAGTTTCAATTCCTTTATGGTCCGGGCATAATGGGAGCTGCCTCCATCATCCAGGTCGTCACGGGTAACGGAAGTAATTACCAGATATCGCAATTGCATAAGCCTCACCATATCCACAATATTCCGGGGTTCCGCTTCGTCAAGGGGTTCAGGGCGGCCGTGATTGACCGAACAAAAACCACAATTTCGGGTACAAATATCTCCCATGATTAATAGTGTGGCATGGTTTTGGTTCCAACACTGGTCAATATTGGGGCATCTTGCACTCTGACAGATGGTTGAAAGTCCCCTCTGGAGCAAATTCTTCTTCAGTTTAAAATAATTTTTCCCCGATGGTATTTTGGTTTTAAGCCAGTGTGGTTTGGGCTTCTGCTTGTTTACCGGTTCTATGATATTTCTCAGGATCTTACATCTCCTTGATTCACTTTCTCATTTTATCAAATAAATTTCTGTTTGGGGATCAGACAGCCATTCGGATCCTTCAGGGGTTATTAAAACCATTTCTTCTATGGTGACAACCCCGTGATTTTCCAGGTAAAGCCTCGGTTCAATGGTAAAGACCTGTCCGGCCTCAAGGGGGATAAATGGTAATTTCCCGTATCGTTCCCAGTCAGGGGCCAGTAAGGCACCTCCGTCATGGGAGGATCTTCCGACCTGATGGCCCAGGGCATGCGGATATTCATCATACCCCTTAGAGGTAATGTATTCTCTGGCAATTCGATCAATTTCAATACCCTGAACTCCGGGTTTCAAGGCCTCAAAGGCTCGCCTGATGCTCTCTACAATGGTGACAAAACCCTGGATGACTACTGGTGGGGGATCTTGCTGGTTTTCTTCTAATATATACCAGGTTCTTTGCAGATCAGAACAGTATTGTTCATATATGACTCCAAAATCAATGTTAAATACATGGCCCCTTTCCAGCCGTTTATTCGTGGGGCCTGAATGGGCCCCGGATTCCTGAGGTCCGGTGAATACCGATGGACACTGCTCTGCTTCCCAGGAAGGCTGTAATCCAAAATTTTCTCTTTCCTGGCCGATAAATGCGGCCACCTGTTTTTCGGAAAACCCGGGTTTGATATGAGTGGAGATTTTACTATATATATTCAAGGTGACTTCAATGGCTTTTTTGATCCGGGAGATTTCTTCTTTTGATTTCCGTCCCCTCAGTTTTGATATGAGTGTTTCGGAACTGATGAACCTTTTTTCAAAATCGGAGTCCTTTAATAATCCAATCAGGCTCAGATATTTTCCATAGGTCAGGCCATCGGCTGTAGGCGAATCACTGGAATAGTTCAGGGCGATCTGCCGGGGGTTGTGTTTTTTCAGAATTCCGAGTAAATCTTCACGGGGAGAATTCATGTAAGGATAGACTGCATCAAATATGTTCATTCGATCGATTTTTTCCTTGTCCAGGTTTCCCAGAATGGCGTATTTTTCCCCGCTTTTGAAAAACAGTAAAAAGGATAGCCAGACCAGGCCGGTTCCCAGAACAAAATCTATAACCGGGTCGCTCAAGATTTCTGATTCCTTTTCCACTATCATCCAGCAATCGATATCCAGCTCGTTCAAAAGTTTCAAGGTCTGGGTGATTTTTTCCTGTTGCATGGACAGTCCTCCTCAGTATCTGGACATGACATAATCCCTTATTTTACCGAACAATTCCTGATTGAATTTTATTTCTGCGTTTCCCCTTTTTTTCATGATATAAGTTCCGAAGTAATTGTTTTTGAGCTTTTCGATCTGGGTTTGATAAAATGAAGTTCTGTCATTTTCAAATTCATTTTTATCAACGATTTTTTTGGTTTTCAATTTGATAATGGCAATCTCGGAATCATATTGAATGGGCAGGGCGTATTGATTTTCCTTTAAGGAAAAAATGATCTCATCCAGGCCTTTTTTAACGGGTAAATGAGACAATTTGTTGCTCCGTTTATAGGCCAGGTTGTCCACGTTCAGATTCTTCTTTTTCAGGAACCGGGAAATGGTTTTTTCATTATGCATTGCTTTGAGTTCGGTGATAAGTTTGATGGCATCCTGCATCAGTAAATTCATCTTGCG
>DAOVIP010000381.1 GCA_030671465.1 Candidatus Aminicenantota bacterium
ATGATATTTTGTACCATTCTGGGGATTTCCATTTATTCGCCCATGAATATTATCCTGTTGATTTCCAAAAGGTATATGAAGAATATCCAGCTTGATGATCAGGCCTTAAATCAGTTCAATCGAAGTTTAAAAATCATATTTTTCCTGTTTTTTTTTCATACCATTCTCATCGTCTATTCGGCCTTTTTGATGTCCAAGCAGGCCTGGGCTTTCATCAGCGGGGGATTGTTTTACCTTATTTTTGTGGTGTTTTTTATGTTTGAATTTATCAGAAAAAAAATGAAAAAACAGAAATGGTTGTCTCAATACCGGGATGAAGAATGGTTTGATCTGGTTGATCGGGAGGGCCGGGTTATTGGCAGGGCTCCCCGGAGTATCTGTCATTCCCAACCGGACTTACTTCATCCGGTAGTCCACATTCATCTTCTGGATGATAGGGACCGTCTGTTTTTGCAGAAACGGTCTTTGCATAAAAAGATTCAGCCGGGTAAATGGGACACAGCTGTGGGCGGACACATTGTCAGTGGTGAAAAAGTGGAAGACGCATTAAAAAGGGAAGCGGAGGAGGAACTGGGAATCAAGGATTTCAAGGTGCATTTTGTGACCCGGTATGTTTGGGAGTCTGTGGTTGAATCTGAATTGGTATTTTTGTTCTATGCTCGATACAACCGTACCATTACCATCAATATCGATGAAATGGATGAGGGAAAATTCTGGAAAATAAAAAAAATCAAAGAAAAAATCGGAAAGGAAATTTTTACTCCGAATTTTGAATATGAATTTAATCTTTTAACCGAGCAGGTGTTCAATCAGTCAGCTTAGGTCTGTGGTTATTCTGCATCCACCGTGCATTCCGCGAGGAAAGCTTCGGATAGATCCAGACTCAAGGCAGAGGCAGTAATTTTGTTGATGTGCTTCTTGATTCTTGAATCTTCCATAAAAATGCTCAGTAATGCTCCCTGAAGGGTATCCTTGGACCTGTTTGTGATAACCGGGATCTGGGATTCCAGAGTCTTCTGGGCAATGAACTGGATCGAAGAAGGGATTAAAAAACTGTTGTCGGTAATTACCAATATCGCCACATTGTCTATTTTCAAGATTTGAAATATTCTTTTGGCAATATCACTTTTTTTTTCAACCGGGAAAATGATGTATTTCATCTTGGTAATCAGGGTTGCGGGCCGGGCCTCTCTCATAATTCTATCGATGATCACTTTGTTAAAAATGACGGTAATGGTATCAATGTTGGGCATTGCCTTTTTAATGATAAATCCCAATTGGGAAAGAGATTGGGAAAAAATCGCAGAACACAGTAATAATGTGAATAAAAGTACCATTATCTTTTTAGTCATTTTTACCTCTTTTGAAATATCTATAATATATTTGATTTAAAAAGTCAAATGCAAAATGACTGGGTTTGAATTTATTTTCCGAAGCGAAAATGAACAATTTCTCCATCATTGATGAGATACTCTTTTCCTTCCAGTCTCAGAATTCCCTTTTCCCGTGCCTGGATAAACCCCCCGGTCTCCAGAAAATCTTCCACGCGTATGACTTCAGCCTTGACAAATCCCTGCTGGATATCGCTGTGAATTTTTCCGGCCGCTTCATAGGCGGAAGTGTTTTGTGAAATGGTCCAGGCTTTGGTTTCCGCTTTGCCGATGGTAAAAAATGAAATCAGATTCATCAGATGATAACTGGTTTTAACAAAACTTTCCTTTATATAACCATATTGATCCAGGCCGAATTCTTTCTGAAAGACGAGTCTTTCGGCTTCGGGCAGTTCCAGTAATTCCCTTTCAATCTTGGCACAGAATACAATGGTAACGGTATTGTTTTCCGGTTCTTTGTGGAAGGGAAGCAGGGAAGCATAGGAATTCTCATCGGCATTGATCACATTGATCAGGGGTTTGATGGTCAGAAATTTAAATCCCCTGATCATCTGGTCTTCGCCCGGTTTCAGGACAAATTGTCTTAAGGGATTTCCGGCTTCCAGGAAATCCTTGAGTCGATTCAGTAATTCAAATTCTTCTTCCAGCTCTCTGGACTTCATCTTCTTCAAATCGATTTCCAGTTTTTCCAGTCTTTTTTCAACCGTTATGAAATCCACCAGCAGCAGTTCTTCCTCCATATTCTGAATATCCCTCATTGGATCTATTGATCCCAGGGGATGAATCATCTCCGGATCTTCGAATCCCCTGGCTATGTGGACCAGTCCGTCTGCTCTCCTCAACAAATCAATGAATGTGGAATTTTTGACCTCTCCGAATGAAATCGGTCCCGTGTCCAGATAATTGATCTGGGCATAAACCGGGGGCAATTTCACCAATTCGCCAAGTTTTTTCAATCGATGGTCCGGTACATCAATGATGGCGGTATGATACTTGTTGGCAGTAGTTGAAAATTTGGAAATATCTTCCTGCTTGTCGGTCAGAAGATTAAATAGAAGGGTTTTTCCGGTTTTTGGATATCCGAATATGGTAAAAATCATTGACATAGTCTAGGTCTTCTCCTTAACCTCAACCTTAACCTTAACCTTTTCCTTTGCCTTCACCTAGGCCTATGATATCTGCTGGATATATGATTGCCCG
>DAOVIP010000048.1 GCA_030671465.1 Candidatus Aminicenantota bacterium
AATGGCCTGGCGCTGCTTGTTCATCACATCATCATATTCCAGAAGGTGCTTTCGGATAGAAAAGTTTTGACTTTCAATTTGCTTCTGGGCATTCTCAATGGCTCTCGAAACCAGGTTGTTTTCAATGGGGACACCGTTGCTCATTCCCGCCCTGACCAGCAGGCCCTTGATCCGGTCGGTTCCCAGGATTTTCATCAGGTCGTCTTCCAGGGAAATATAGAATCTCGAGGAACCGGGATCTCCCTGCCGGCCGGATCTCCCTCGCAATTGATTGTCGATCCGTCTGGCCTCATGTCTCTCGGTTCCCAAAATATGCACTCCTCCTAATTGGATAACTGCTTCATGTTCTTTTTTGACCTGATCCTGGATTTCCTTCTGCAACTGTTCTTTGATCACTTCGGGAGCTGTGTCAGTGGAATAGTTCTTTTTCTTTAAAGCTTCCCGCAAAAGGGCTTCGGGATTACCTCCCAGCAATATATCGGTTCCCCGCCCCGCCATATTGGTGGCCAGGGTAACCGAACCGATTCTTCCGGCCTGGGCAACGATTTCCGCTTCGCTTTCATGGTATTTGGCATTCAGGACCACATGGGGGATCTTTTGCCGCCTCAATCTTCTGCTCAATAATTCCGAGTTTTCGATGGAAATAGTCCCCACCAGTGCAGGCTGCCCCTTTTGGTGAAGTTCTCTGATCTCATTGACAACCGCATCCCACTTTTCCTCTTTGCTGCCGTAAATGACATCCGGGTATCCCGTTCTGATCAGGGTTTGATTGGTGGGAATTTCAATAGTATCGAGATTGTATATGGAGGCGAATTCGGCTGCTTCTGTCATGGCCGTGCCGGTCATACCCGCCATTTTTTCATACATCCGGAAGTAGTTTTGAAAGGTAATGGTGGCCAGGGTTTGATATTCCTTTTCTATTTTTACATTTTCCTTGGCTTCCAGGGCCTGGTGAAGACCATCGGAATACCTTCTTCCCGGCATCACCCTTCCGGTAAACTCATCGACGATCAGCACCTGCCCCTCTTTCAGGAGATAGTCCACATCGCTTCGGAAGAGCAGATGGGCCTTGAGGGCCTGGAATATCTGATGGAGGGTGTCCATATTGGACAGGTCATAGAGATTTTCTATTTTAAAGAATCTTTCCGCTTCCTCGATTCCTTTTTCGGTGAGCACCACAGTCCTGGATTTTTCATCCAGTTCATAATTGGTAGGGTCACTTTTGGCCCGCTTTACAAAGTCATTAACCGTATAGTAAAAAGAAGTGGATTCCTCGGTGGGGCCGGAGATGATCAACGGGGTTCTGGCTTCATCAATGAGAATGGAGTCAACCTCATCAACAATGGCGAAGTTGAATTCCCTCTGTACCAGGGAATCGACCTCGAATTTCATATTATCCCTCAGGAAATCGAAGCCGAATTCATTATTGGTCCCGTAGGTGATATCACAACCATAGGCCTGTTTTCTCAGCGTTTCATCCATGTCGTGCTGGAGGGTGCCCACGGTTAAGCCCAGAGATTTATATATCCCGCCCATCCATTCGGTATCCCGCTTGGCCAGGTAATCATTAACGGTTACAATGTGTACGCCTTTTCCTTCCAGGGCATTCAGGTAGGAAGCCAGGGTGGCCACCAGGGTTTTACCCTCTCCGGTTTTCATTTCGGCAATTTTGCCCTGGTGCAGAACAATGCCCCCCATGAGTTGAACATCGAAATGCCTCATGTTCAGCACCCTTTTCCCGACTTCTCTGACCACGGCAAAGGCATCGATCAGGAGGTCATCCAGAGACTCGCCGTTTGATATCCGCTCTCTGAAGGTGTCGGTGTATGCCTTTAATTCCTCATCGGTATGGGATTCCATCCTGGCTTCCAGATCATTGATGGCTTCGATGGTTGGAATTATCTTTTTCAACTCCCGCTCGTTACGGGTTCCGAAAATTTTATTTACCAGATATTTAATCATATTGGCTTTATTATATCAGAAATCATATGGCAATCAAAATGGCAATATTTGCATGATTTCAGTTTTTGTTTTACAATTGGTATCGATGGATGTCTTCTGGATTCGCAACCGGGAAGATAGGGTGTTCAAGTTTTTCCTGGTCAAAATTCTGGTTATTTGCTTATTTTCTGTAATCCTGGTCTCTGATTATTCAGGCCGCGAAATTCCGGTTCTGAATTCAGTACCTGCAAACTCCGAGGGAATTTTTTTCAAACGATTGTTCTCAGCTTTGGAAAAGATACTGGCTTTGCGCAGCAATCCTTCACAGCATAAAATCGAAAACCGGGTCTTGAAGGGCGATACCATTACCAAAATATTGGAACGGGAGGGAATCGAGTACAATGAGGCCTTCAGACTTTTTTTGGATGTCAGAGATGTATATGACCTGAAAAAAATCCGCCGGGGCCAAAAGTATTCACTGGTCTTCCAGGAAGGGCAACTGAAAACATTTTCATATGAAATTGATTCCCATCGATATTTAAAGGCGATCAGCGATAAGAACCGGAAATTTATCGGCCGTATAGAACGGATTTACTACCGGATAGAAAGAAAAATAATCCGGGGCATTATCGAAGATTCGCTTTATCTGAGTATTTTAAAACGAGGAGAGAGGGCCGACCTGGCAGATTTACTGGCTTCCCTGTTTGAATATGATATTGATTTTAACCGGGATATCCGTCAGGGAGATACTTTCACCGTTCTGGTTGAGAAGTGGTACCAAGGAAGCGAGTTTAACCATTATGGTCCCATCCTGGCCGCCCGGTTTTCCAACCGAGATAGAATAATTCATGTTCTGCGTTACACTGATCCCCAGGGGAAAACTGCCTATTACCATCCGGATGGACAGGCGGTACAAAAAATGTTTTTGAGATGTCCCCTTCCCTTTATGCGGGTGACTTCAAGATATGGGATCAGACGACATCCGGTGCTGGGATTTTCTGCCCGGCACAATGGGGTTGACCTGGCTGCACCGCCGGGCACCTTGATTCGGTCCACTTCCAGCGGAGTTATTTCTAAAACCGGGTATGAGCGAATAAAGGGTCGATATGTTATCATTCGCCATCCCAACCGCTATGCGACTCACTACTATCATTTGAACCGTATCAAAACCGGGATCAGACCCGGAGTTTCGGTAATCCAGGGTCAAATCATCGGCTATGTGGGAAGAACCGGACGGGTAACCGGCTGGCATCTCCATTACGGGATTCGTAAGAATGGCCGGTTTATAAACCCGCTCAATCTGAAATCCCCCAGCAAGAATCCGGTCAAAAAAGCATTCAGGCAGAATTTCGAGCAATACGGTGCCGCCATGCTGTTTCTCTTATCCGGGAGCCGGATCCTGGATATTCCGGCCCGGCTGCAACGTTTTTATTGGGGTCTTGGCCAGGTCAATACGGTCCGGGTTTCCGAACCGGTGGTGGTTCATTAAATTTAGTTCCCGGCATCAAAATTTTGATCTTTCGGGCCATGGCTTCAAATTTGTCAATCCCCAGCATGAAATCCATGATCTGTCCCTCCTTATCAATCAGGAAAACAGTCGGGAAACCCAGGACTCCGAAATCATTCAGTGTTTTTGAGTCCTCTACCAGGGCGATGGGAAAAGTGGCCTTATGTCGGTTCAAAAGTTTTTTAATCAGCTCGATTTCATCTGGCCGGGAAACGGAAATTTTATGGTGAATGTCATCACTATAACGGCCGGTTAAGCGGGTGATGCCGATAAGCAAGAATTCACGGTGTTGATGTTGCTGAAATAATTTTTGTAGTTTCGGGAACAACTGCCGGCAGGGAAAGCATCCGGGAGACCAGAAATAGAAGAGTGTCACTTTGCCCTGCATTTTCTGTTTGCTTAATGATTCTGAGTTCAACCAGGTCGTGAATTTCATTTCCGATACAGGGATATTGATCCGTTTCAGGACTTCCAGATAACAGCGTATGGTTCGTTCAGCCACATGGTTTAATGGTTGTTTCAGGACTTTTTCCAGGAATGCAATGGCCTTCCCGGGACCGGATCTCTCTTTTTCAATTTCGGCAAGATTGGTATAGATGCGACCGGCCTGGGACCCAAGTGAAATTTCTTTCCTGGCTGCTTTTAAAAATTTGTTCGAATACAGCCATCTGTCTTCCCTTTTTTTTGAATGAAGGGACAATTGATAGATAATTTGATAATAGTCCTTATTCGGGATGTACTTGCTCTCGATCGATTGAAAAACAGATAATGCCTCACTGACATTTTTCTTTTCCAATTGAGCCCTGACCTTTTCCAATGTGGCCTCCGGCGACAGGAGCGACTTTTTCTGGATCAAGGCATCATAGATGACAAGTGATTGATCGGGTTGGCCTAGATCGAACCATATTTTGCCCCGGATTAATTCATTTTGATCGCTAGGGGTAAACTCATTCAATCTTTTTAATAAACTTCTCAGTTTTGTTTCACGGGTTTGATTTAACCGTTCATGCTCCCGATTGGATCGGACCTGGTTTAATCGGGAATAGTATGATTTATTGATTGACTGGTATTCCTGGGCAGGGGAGCGGGAGGACTGATTTTGTGAGCATTGACTGAGGCTGAGCAGAAGACAAACATACAGGCCGCATATCCGGATCTTTGATTCCGTACGGGGCTTTTTTTTCATATTTACTATTGAATATTATAACATTAAAAAATATAATTTATTCATTGGGTTCATTATGAGGCGGGGAACTGATATAAATGGGCCTGGCCGCAGATGTGGATGCACATGGGGAATTTGGGCGGTTTGTCCGACAAACGGTTTTTAAGGAGGCAATCATGAAAAAGGGAAAAACATTTTTTGTTTTAATTGTGGTGCTGGTGATATTTTTGGGCTTGTTACCGGCCAGAGAGAAAAGTCGTCAATCTGTTATTCAGATGGTGATTCTGCTGGATACCAGCGGAAGCATGGAGGGATTGATTGAACAGGCCAAGACTCAGTTGTGGAAGATTGTCAATGAGATGGCCCTGGCCAAAAAGAACGGAAAAGTTCCCAGGCTACTGGTTGGTCTTTATGAATATGGTAAAAGCACGATCCCGGCCAGCGAAGGTTATCTGCGGATGCTTGTTCCCTTGAGTGAAGATCTGGACCGGATATCCGAAGAACTTTTCAAGCTCAAGACCAATGGCGGCCAGGAGTACTGCGGAATAGTGATTCGGGCAGCGACCCGGGGATTGCAGTGGAGTCAGAACAACAGTGATTACAAAGTGGTCTTTATTGCCGGGAACGAACCCTTTACCCAAGGTGATGTGGATTACAAAACAGCCTGCCGGTCAGCCATTGAAAAAGGCATTGTGGTGAATACCATTTTTTGTGGTAATTATGAGCAGGGAATCAGAACATTCTGGAAAGACGGAGCCGATCTGGCGGATGGGAAATATATGAATATTGACCAAAATCAAAAGATCGTTCATATTTCGGCACCCCAGGACAAAGCGATTGTCAAGCTGGGCCAGGAACTCAACCAGACCTATATTGCCTATGGAAAAGCCGGGAAGGGGAAAAAGGAACGGCAGAAACGGCAGGATAAAAATGCCCTGTCTGTGAATGAGGAAGTAATGGTACAGCGGTCGGTGGCCAAATCCTCTCCCCAGTATTCCAATGCCACCTGGGATATGGTGGATGCGGTAAAAGAGGGTAAGGTTAAGATCGAAGATATGAAAGAAGAGGATTTGCCTGAAGAACTGAAAAAAATGAATAAGCGAGAGCGAGTGGAATATGTGAATAAACTGAAAAAAAAGCGGGAGGATATTCAGACGAAAATCAATAAGTTGAACCGAGAGAGAGAAAAGTATGTGACCCAGAAACGCAAAGAAATTTCTGATGAATTGACGCTTGATGAGGTGCTGGTCAAGGTCATCAAGGAACAGGCCTCGAAAAAAAATTATAAGTTCGAAAAGAAATAAGTTTCAGGACCCGCAAAGGGACGCATATGTGCGTCCTTTGCGGATCTTTTAATATAGGAGGGTACAATGTTTAAGGAAAAGATTATAAAGATGGCCTTGTTTTTGGTGATGATCATTGGCTTAACAGCCGGAATTTTTGCAGATGGCTTCATTGTGGTTCCTCATCCCCCCCATCCCCGGCCACCCCATCCGTTTACCCCGTTTCCCCTGGAAGTTGTTTATCATAAAGTGAAAGTTGAAATTAACGATCAAATAGCCACTACCTTTATCGATCAGGAATTTTATAACCCGACCCATCGCCGGTTAGAAGGGTATTACCTGTTCCCAATTCCAAAAAATGCGGTTATAAAAAAATTCAGTATGTTTGTAAACGGAAAAGAGATGCAGGCTGAGTTGCTCGATGCAAAAAAGGCCAGAAAAATTTATGAAGACATTGTGCGCAGACAGATGGATCCCGCTTTGCTGGAATACAGTAATACCGGGGTTTTTAAAGTGAGAATATTCCCTATTGAACCCCATTCAAAAAAAAGGGTGAAAATCTCCTATCATGAATTTTTAAAAAAGGACAACAATACCATTGAATATCTGTATCCGTTGAATACGGAAAAATTTTCAGCCAAACCCTTAAAAAATGTCAGTGTGCATGTTGAAATTAACTCCAAGGCAGAGCTGAAGAATATCTACTGCCCGACTCACAAAGCTGAGATTGTCCGTAAAAGCAAAAACCGGGCGATTATTGGTTATGAGGAAAAAAATGTCCGGCCCGATATCGATTTTAAACTGTACTATACATATGATGATAGTAAGGTGGGATTTTCTCTTCTCGCCTATCGAAAGAGCGGCGAGGATGGTTATTTTTTTCTCAGTTTAAGTCCGAGCTTTGAATTCAAACGAAAAGATATTGTGGAGAAGGATATTGTTTTTGTACTGGATACTTCCGGGAGCATGGTCGGAGAAAAATTAAGCCAGGCCAAAAAGGCTCTGTTATTCTGTGTTGAAAATCTGAATAGGGGAGATCGGTTTGATATAATACGATTCTCAACCGAAGCCGAAACGCTCTTTGGAGATCTTAAACCTTTTACTCCCAGCAACCGGAATAAAGCCCGGGAATTTATAAAGGAATTAAGGGCCATTGGAGGGACCAATATTGATGAAGCGTTAAATCTGGCTTTGAAAAGAGAAGGTAAAAAAGAAAGGCCATATCTGGTTATTTTTTTGACCGATGGGAAACCGACCATTGGCGAAACCAATGAAGACATGCTTTTGAAAAAGATCAAAAAAAATAATATCGATCAAATCAGGATTTTTACCTTTGGCATAGGAAATGAGATAAACACCCATTTGTTGGATAAGATCACCGAGATGACCAGAGCATACCGAACCTATATTTCCCCTGAAGAGGATATAGAGGTGAAGGTGTCAAATTTTTATACCAAAGTCCAATCTCCGGTTTTTACCGATTTAAAATTGGAATTTAGCCCAAATATAAAAGTTTCAAAGATTTATCCCATTGAATTACCCGATCTTTTTAAGGGTTCCTCCATTTCAATTTTCGGCCGTTATAGAGGGAGTGGAAAAACCAAAATTATTCTGAAGGGTAAAATGAGAGACAAAATCCAAAAATTTGTTTTTGATTCCAAAAGTGGTTTTAAATCGATTTCATCTCCTGATAGCGAAAAAAATGATTTTATACCTCCTCTGTGGGCAGCTCGCCGGATTGGTTATTTGCTGGACCAGATCCGGTTGCACGGGAAAAGCAAAGAGTTGATCGATGAAATTACCGAACTGGCCCGGACTTACGGTATTATTACTCCCTATACCAGTTATTTGATTGTTGAAGATGAAAAAACCCGGGTTCGGCGGAGGGAGATTAGAGTCGCTGATCAAACATTGGGTCCTGCAGCTAGAAGTGATCGTGAGTTTGAAAAGAGAAATAAGGAAGAATTTTCAAGTATAAATAAGAAATCAGGTTCAAAGAGTGTTCAGGTAAGTGAAGAATTTCAGGAACTAAACCGGGCTTCAAATTTTGTCCAGATGAGACAGGGAAAATCCAGGCTTGGTTTTGTTGATAAGCAGGGGAATATCCAGAATATAACCCAGCAGGTAAAAAATATTCAGGGCAGGGCAATTTATAATAATGGACAATTCTGGGTTGATTCCGTCATTCAAGACCAGAAATTTAAAAAAACCATCCGCATTCAATTCGGAAGCCAAAAATATTTTGAGCTTCTCAAGAACAAGCCCGAATCCGCTCAATTCCTGGCCCTGGGCCAGAATGTCCGCTTTGTACTAAAAGACAGGCTCTACGAAATTTATGAATAAATGACAAATGTGACCCCATATTTCTAACCATTTGAGGGGAAATTTATTTTCATTCGTCCGTTTACGGTTTTGGAATCCGTATTAATTGATTTGGCAATTTGCATCTGATTCACTATTTGTTTGTCCAACAAATTAAGTTATAATGAGGAATACACATGTTCATGAGATTCGCATTCAAGTTAAAAATTAACCGGAAGATGAATCCTTCCAACAACCGTTTTCTGTCTCTTTTACTGGTATTCATGTTCTTGTTTTCCATTTCCGTTCCCTGTTTTTCCCAGGATTCTCCCCCGGAACCCACCATCCGCAGTCTGGAGCAGGCCGAAGCACTGTTCATCGCTGGGCTTTATGATGAAGCACTGAAGATGCTGGATAAACTGGAAGAAGAAATTTCTATTCCCGAGCAGCAGGTGCAGTTGTATCTGTTGAAAGCCCGGAGTCACCTGGGCCGGGAAGATATGGGAAATGGTGAAAATGCGGTCCGGGAAATTTTCAAACAGGGCCTGTCCGACCATATTCAAATGGATAGTCTGGAAGAGAAACTCCGGTTTCTGTTTGAGAAAGTGCGCCCGGAATACTGGTTTGCTTTGAAAAAGGAAAAAGCCGATGAGGAAAAATTTGACCGCCTGATCATCCAGCAGTATCAGAAAAAACCGAAAAAAAAAAGATTGCTGCCAAAACTGATTTTCGGGGCAGTGCTGGTCGGTGTGGTGGTGGTAGCGGTACTGTTTATCACATCAAATACAAAGGAAGAAGAGGATAAAGGAAATCTGGGGACATTGAAATTTGAGAATGGATATTTTCATAATATCGAAATTGAGATTTATGATATTGTCAAAACTGTGCTGGGAACCAATAACAATAGCTATGGTAAGCCGCCGGTTAACTTTG
>DAOVIP010000025.1 GCA_030671465.1 Candidatus Aminicenantota bacterium
GATCCCGGGCCGGCAAGTTATGGAAAATCTCATCTTCCCACTGTGACCGATGCTTTTGTGGTAAACGGAATTATTCAACCGGAGTTATTCCTGGGCGGGAATATGAAAATCTTCCCCCAAAAAAGTATTCAGGCAGTGACTAAAATCGCCACCAGTGTGGGTAAGACGCTGCATGAAACCGCTGAGGGAATAATCATGATTTCCGTTTCAGCTATAGAAAAGGCCCTGCGCTCGGTCACACTTGAAAAAGGTGAAGATCCCCGGTTCTATACGCTTTTGCCTTTCGGGGGTGCGGGAGGTATGGTGGCCACATTATTGGCTGACAAACTGGGTATAAACCGGATTTTAATTCCACCGTATCAGGGGGTTTTTTCCGCCCTGGGGATGCTGGTGGCAGATTTTCAGAAGGAATTTTCCCACTCTTTTTTAAAGTCTTTTGGACCGGGAATTAGTCGGGAAATTGAAAAGGGTTTTTCCAAAATCATCAGGGAAGCAAACCGGGTGTTGACGCAGGACGGGTTTTCAGAAGAAAATTCTGTAATTCAGCGGGAACTGGATATACGCTACCGGGGCCAATCCTTTGAGCTGACGGTTCCCTTCGGTCCCGATTTTATTCAGGATTTTCATCGAAAACACGACAGGTTGTATTCATACAGGTTGGATGATACGGATTGTGAAATTGTGAATTTGAGAGTGCTGGCTCTGGGGAGAACTTCGGAAATCAGGATCAGGAAGAAAAAAAAACAGTCCGGCCAGGCACCCTTACTGGATAAAAAGCGGATTTATTTTAACGGGAATTTCCAGACATTTTATGTGTATCACCGGGAAGCTATTCAACCGGGCCAGGATATCCGGGTTCCGGCCATTGTGGTTTCCGATACTTCAACAGTGGTTGTGGAACGGGATTTTGAAGTGCGGATGGATGAATACACCAACTTGATATTGACCAGAATGGGGGTGGCTGGATGACTAAAATGGATGCAATTCGGAACACCATTTTTAAAAATATTTTCCAGTCCATATCAGAGGAAATGGGAAAGATTCTCCAGTATTCGGCCTTTTCACCGAATATCAAAGAGCGTAAAGATTTTTCCTGCGCCCTGTTTACCGGTGCCGGCGAAAGTTTTGCCTTCGGGTCCCATATTCCGGTCCATCTGGGAGCCATGCCGCTTTCGGTGGAAGCTGCCCTCAAAGAA
The DNA here is from genome assembly GCA_030671465.1 of Candidatus Aminicenantota bacterium. Lineage (GTDB taxonomy): Bacteria > Acidobacteriota > Aminicenantia > UBA2199 > UBA2199 > CAZOWT01. Next base: position 1,197 of record DAOVIP010000025.1, read on the forward strand.
ACACAATTTTTCCCCGGAGATATGGTTATTCTCAATGATCCCTTCCGGGGCGGAACCCATCTACCGGATATCACCCTGATTGCGCCTGTTTTTTATAAAAACAATTTGGTGTTTTTTGTGGCCAACCGAGCCCATCACAGTGATGTGGGTGGAATGCAGGCCGGTTCCATGCCGCTTTCCTCGGAGATCTTTCAGGAAGGTATCATTATCCCTCCGCTCAAAATTCTAAAGCGGGATCAGATTGATCCGGAAATTCTGCAGTTCATACTGTCAAATGTCAGAAGTCCCTTTGAACGGAAAGGGGATTTGCTGGCCCAGATTGCTTCCAATAGAAGAGGAATAGCCCGTATTATGGCCAACATCGAAAAATATGGATTCAAGCAGTTATCCAGGTATTCCCGGTTTTTAATTGATTATACGGAACGGATTTTTAAGTCGGTTATTCGAGAAATACCGGATGGTGAATATGGGTTCAGGGATTTTATGGATGATGATGGCTTTGGTGAAAAAGATATTTTAATTTCGGTGAAAATAAAAGTTGAGAAGGAAAAAATGGTCATTGATTTTAGGGGAACCGCTCCCCAGGTGACCGGAGGTATAAATACCAACCGTGCGGTTACTTATTCTGCTGTCTTATATGTTCTGACCACGCTTCTGGAGGAGGACATCCCGATCAATTCGGGTTTAATGCGGGCGGTTCAACTCATTTTACCTGAAAATACCCTGGTCAATGCCTCCAGACCTGCAGGTCTGGCAGGCGGTAATGTGGAGACCTCCCAGAGAATCGTTGATGTGTTGCTGGGTGCTCTGGCCGGGGCAGTTCCGGATAAAATTCCGGCAGCTTCCCAGGGAACCATGAATAACATTTCATTTGGAGGGAAGGGTTTTACCTATTATGAAACCTTGGGAGGCGGAACCGGGGCCGGGCCCGGTTTTCATGGTGAGTCCGGGGTTCATTCTCATATGACCAATTCCCTGAATACGCCGGTCGAAGCCCTGGAAAGGGATTTTCCGGTCCGGATCGAACAATATTCTTTGCGGAAAAACTCGGGGGGGAAGGGCAAGTTTAATGGCGGGAACGGCGTGGTGAGGTCATACCGGTTTTTGAAAGCGGGTCAGGCCAGTATCCTTTCTGAACGAAGGACCCGGGGGCCCTATGGATTGAACGGAGGCCGGTCCGGACGCAGGGGGAAGAACACCATGATCCGGGAAGGGAAAAAACAAAAGTTGAATTCAAAATTGAATATTGCTATCAAAGCTGGTGACCTGTTGGTGATTGAAACCCCGGGAGGAGGAGGGTATGGGAAAAAAGAATAGGTTTGGGCCCGGCTTCTTGGTTGCGGCTGCTTTTATCGGCCCCGGGACCATAACCTCCTCAACCCTGGCCGGGGCCCGGTTTGGATTCGGATTGATCTGGGTGGTGGTCATTGCCACCCTGGCAGCCATTGTTCTTCAGGAAATGGTGGGGCGGTTTTCACTTTCAACCGGGATGGATGTGGCCTCTGCTCTGGTGAAGCTCAGTGAAAGGAAAATAATGAAATATACCTTTCAAATCTTAGCTTTTACCGCCATTATTGTGGGCTGTGCGGCCTATGAAGCCGGCAACATTATTGGCGGCAGTCTGGGATTGAATATGTTAACCCACATAGATGTGACGATCTGGTCTATTTTGATCAGCTTTATGGCGGTATTTCTGTTGATATGGAAAAATTACATACTCATTGAAAGGTTGTTGATTGCCCTGGTGGTATTAATGGGTTTGAGTTTTTTTATTTCTGCCATGATTATCAGGCCTGATTTCGGTGAAATATTGAAAGGTTTTATTCCCCGGATTCCGGATAATTCCCAGATCTTGATTCTGGCTTTACTGGGAACCACGGTGGTTCCCTACAATCTTTTTCTTCATTCCGCCATCATTTTAAAGAAGTGGAAAGATCATCAGGACATTCCCTGGATGAGAAAAGACACCCTGCTGTCCATCGGGCTGGGGGGGGCGATTACCATTTCGGTTATTGTCACCGCTTCGGTTGCCTATTACTCCAAGAGCCTGGTGATTCAAAGTCCGGTTGATCTTTCCCTGCAGTTAGCCCCCTTATACGGAGGAAAACTGGCCAGGGTATTCTTGGGGATTGGATTTTTTTCAGCCGGACTCTCCTCAGCCATTACTGCCCCCTATGCAGCTGCCTGGACCGCGGCGGGATTATTCGGCTGGAAAGAGAAAGATTGGCGGTTTTCTCTGGTATTTTTGACCGTGATTGGTTTTGGTATGTTGGTCAGTATGACTTCCCTGAAACCGCTGCAGCTGATTGTGCTGGCCCAGGTGACCAACGCCCTGCTGCTTCCGCTGGTATCCGTTTTTATTTTTTATCTGCTCAACAAAAAGGAAGTGGGCAAGTACCGGAACAATCTGCTCCAGAATATTTTATTTTTAATCGTATTTTTAATAGTTGTCCTGATCAATATCAAAAAGTTTTTTTAACCGATTTTGATCCGGCAGCGAAGGAATATGTCAGCGTGTTACTCGGCAGGGGGTATTGTCCGGAGACAAATAAAAATAATTTTTAACTATATTTTTGTTGATTTTTGGTTTGATTATGATATAAAATATTTGGAGACAACAGAATGGATAGACGTAAACACAAACGAATCAAAAAAAATATGGTTCTAAAGGTCAATAACAAGCCCAGCACCCTGGTTGATATTTCCCGGGACGGTCTCAGGGTGTCTACCCCACTTTCCAAAACCCCGCGTGATATCGATATCGCCCTGAAAGCGGAGAATAAGAATCTGAACCTTCAGGGTATCATTCAATGGGTTCGCAACCAGGGTCCGCGGAAGCGTTCAACCGAACTGGGCGTCCGGATTCCCAATCCGTCTCAAGAGTATAATCAATTTCTGGATACCTTGTCCTGGGATTCCAGGGGACAATTTGAATATGGCTGGGTGTTGATCATTTTAAGCGTGATGTTGCTAATCGGAGTGGTCTACGGCATTTTAACCCTCTTTGACCTCTATCATTTTTAGAAAAACTGCATTTTTAAGATAATTTTTCCGAAATTTCTTTCTTTTCAAATCTATTGAAAAATAGGAATGGACGCTTGAGTAAAATTGTGTTAACATTACCGATGATAAAAGTAAAGGCTATTATATTTCTCTCGCTTTTATTTCTGGTCTGTCCCATATTTTCCTATGTGGGGCCCGGAGCGGGTTTTGCTTTTGTGGGATCTTTTTTCTTTATATTTGTGGCCTTTTTCCTGGCCTTTTTTAACCTGCTGACCTTTCCGGTTAGAACCTTCATTAAATTCTTGAAAAGGATCCGAACCTTAAAAAAAGCCAAATATAAAAGGGTGATCATTGTGGGTTTTGATGGAATGGATTACAATCTTATGAAGCGGTTCAAAAAAGAAGGAAAATCATTCCCGAATTTTGACCGTGTTTCCGAATCCGGCACCTTCACTCCATTATGGAGTACGGAGCCCCCCATTTCTCCGGTGGCCTGGTCGACCTTTTCTACCGGGGTAAATCCCGGAAAACACAATATTTTTGATTTTTTAACCACGGACCGGAACACCTACATGCCCAAACTGGCCAGTTCCGATATCCTTCCTCCCAAGCGGGTGTTAACGATTGGAAAGCTGACCATACCCATTTCCAAGCCCAAGATTGAATGGAAGCGCAAGAGCAAAAGCTTCTGGAAAATTGTCAGCAGCAAGGGGATATATTCAGCTGTTTTAAGGGTGCCTTTTACCTTCCCGGCCGAAAAGTTCTACGGTTGCATGCTTTCCGGTCTCAGTACCCCTGATTTGAGAGGATCCCAGGGTAGTTTTAGTTTTTATTCTAATGGCAAAGACAAGGATTTCGATATTTCGGAAGGGATCTACGAAAAGCTGGAAAAAACTGATGAAAACTGCTATGCAGGAACGATCAAAGGGCCTGCCAATCCCTTTGTACAGGGCAATCCGCCCCTGGAGCTGGATTTTAAGTTTACCCTGAATAAGGGTAATGGTTCGGGGGAGATTAAGATCGGCAAGGATAAATACCGGATCGAGAGCAAAAAGCTCTCAAACTGGATTCCCCTGGAATTTAAGGCCGGATTGATTAAAATATCCGGGATTGCCCAGTGGGTTCTGGAAGACACCGATCCCATCAAACTGTATCTGTCTCCCATTAACATTGACCCGGAAAAACCTTCCATGCCCGTATCACATCCCAAAATTTTTTCGGTTTACCTGTCAAAATTATTAGGGGCCTTTGCCACCCTGGGCCAGGCCGAGGACACCTGGGCGGTAAACGAAGGGATTCTGTCCGAGGAGGCTTTTCTCCAGCAGGTATACAATACCCAGGAAGAACGGGAGAAGGTCTTTTTTAATACGCTCGGGAAATTCAAGCAGGGGCTGCTGGTTCAAGTTTTTGAGGCAACCGATCGAATCCAGCACATGTTCTGGAGGTATCTGAAACATTCCGATTCCCCGGCCGATAAACCTTCTACAGACAGCCATATTGTAAATGCCATCTATGAATCCTACCGGGCCATGGATGATTTTTTAGGGAAATTATTACCCCGCATCAATAAAAATGATCTGCTGATGATTGTTTCCGACCATGGATTTAATGCCTTCAATCGCGAATTTCACTTAAATAGCTGGCTTCACCAGCAGGGCTATCTGGTATTGAAGGACGGTAAAAAGGAAAGCGGTAAATGGTATGCCGATGTTGACTGGTCGAAATCCAGGGCCTATGGCCAGGGACTCAACGGTATTTTCCTCAATATGAAGGGAAGGGAAAAACAGGGAATCGTGAATATAGGCCCGGAAGCGGAAAAAATCAAAAGTGAGATTAAAGATAAATTACTCAAGGTGACCGATGACAAGACCCGTACCCGGGTTTTAAAATCGGTTTACAAGCGGGAGGAAATATACCGCGGACCCTATGTGGATAATGCACCGGATATTGTCGTGGGCTATAATATCGGCCACCGGGTATCCTGGGAATCCACCGTGAATTATGTGGGTGATCAGAGTTTTTCCGATAACCTGAAGATGTGGAGCGGGGATCATGCCCTGACCAGAGAACAGGTGCCCGGGATATTTTTCAGTAATAAAAAAATATCGGAGGCAGATCCTTCTCTGATTGATATCTCACCCACGGTGTTATCTGTTTTTGGAATTGAACCACCGTCCTTCATTGAAGGAAAAAACCTGAAGGTTCAATGAAGAGTCATTGAATGAAAACAAAGAGGATTTGAAATGAGACGACGAGAATTTATTCGAAATACGGGAATGGTACTGGCGGCAACACCATTCATGAACTTTGCCTCCGCCGGACCCGGATCAAAAAAAATGATTGTTCTGGGTATGGATGGCATGGATCCGATGATCACCTATCGGTTGATGCAACAGGGGCAGATGCCCAATATGAAGAAGCTGGCTCAGAGAGGGACTTTTACCATGATGAGGACCACCATCCCTCCCCACAGCCCGGTTGCCTGGGGGAGTTTCATCACCGGGTCAGATCCCGGAACTTTCGGTATTTTTGACTGGGTACACCGGGATCCCAGCAATTATTTTCCCATCCCATCCTGGGCCGAGACCTTTCCCTCCGAATGGATTGTAAAATTGGGAAAATATAAAATACCCCTGAAATCCGGAAAAGTGGTTTTGAAGCGGGAAGGGAAAGCCTTCTGGGATTACCTCGAAGAACGGGATGTGGATGCCACCATCTTTAAGATTCCCAATAATTACCCGCCTTCAGAGAGTAACCAGCGAACCATTTCCGGTATGGGTACCCCGGACATCATGGGGACTTACGGAATATATACCCTGTTTACCTCGGATGAAGAGGAATCCGAAAAGGATATTTCACCCAACAACATGTACTATGCTTACATCAACGATGATCATGTGATGGAGAACGGAATTATTGAAGGCCCTAAAAATGACCTGGTGGAGGATGGTGAAAATGTGGAGATTCCCTTCCGCGTCTATCTGGATTACCAGCACAAAACCGCCAGAATAGATGTTCAGGGCAAAGAAATACTATTGTCCGAAAAACAATTATCCGGATGGGTGGAAATCAAATTTCCCCTGATTAAAAATATCACCAGTGTCACCGGGATGGTCAGGTTTTACCTGATGGAGATGGGGAAAAAATTCAGGCTGTATGTGTCACCGATTCATATCAGTCCCCGGGACCCGGCCCTGTCCATCAGTACTCCTTCTTCTTACAGCAAGGAACTGGCTGAGCACTGCGGTCTTTTCCATACCATTAATTTGCCTGCTGATACCAAAGCCCTGAGTCAGGGTACTTTTTCTATGGAAAACTATATCGTTCAGTCCCTGTCGGTTTTCGAGGAAAGTAAGAAGATTTTTAAATATGAGTTTGATCGATTCCTGCAGAAAAAGAGCGGTTTCCTGTTTTTCTATTTTTCAGCTTTGGACCAGGGCCAGCACATGTGCTGGGCCTTGAATGACAGGAATCACCCCTTTTATAAGCCCGAAGCCCAGAAGAAATATGGCTACATCCATCATGAGCTCTATCGTATGCATGACCGTATTCTCGGGGATGTGCTCAGAAGATGCCCCGAAGATGTTTCCATACTGGTAGTCTCGGACCATGGATTCAATCCCTATCGCCGACAGGTAAATATAAACAACTGGCTCTACCAGGAGGGTTATCAAAAGCTGACTGTCGATGGCATCTCCGAAGATGTTGATTTGCTGGGGTATGGGGATTGGAACAACACCAAGGCCTATTTCATGGGGCTTAACGGACTGTACCTGAATTTAAAGGGACGGGAAGCCCAGGGTATTGTGAAACCGGAGGAAAGGAGAAAATTGCTGGAAGAGATCAAGGCCAAGCTGGAAATGATCAGAGATCCCCAGACCGGACAACAGGTAATCTCCCAGGCTTATATATCCGAAGATTATTTTTCCAAGGATTTCATCGACCGGGCCCCGGATATCATCATGGGATTCAATAAGGGATATCGCTGTGGTGACGGAGCTGCCCTGGGCGGATTTTCCAAAGAGATGCTCAGTGATAATCTGGACTGGTGGTCCGGAGATCATCTCATCGATCCGGTTCTGGTGCCAGCCAGTTTTGTTTCGAATTTCAAGATCAATACCAAAATTCCCCATATCCGGGATATCGCCCCGACCATTTTGAAATATTTCGGGATCGAAAAAGTTCCTACGGTAAGGGGAAGATCGCTAATTTAGGAGAAAAAAATGGCAAAAAAAGTAAAACTCAGCAATGAAAGCGCCCAGAAGGTAGATGAGATCCTGGCCTTTCACGGATATTCTTCGGTGGAAGAACTCATTGATAATCTGATCAATAAGGAATATGAAACCATTAAATCCGATGACAACAAAGAGGAACAGGCTGACAAGTTAAGCGGGCTGGGATATATATCTTAAATGATACAGCAGGTCAATTTTTTCATTACCAAAATATTTGATGTGATACTGTACCCTTTTGGATTTTTGGGGGATTTCTGGGCCATTCTCTTTCTGAGTGTTCTGATCTCTCTGATCGTACTGGTCATCTTCAAATATATATCTTCTCCGACCCGGATCAAGGATACCAAAAACAAAATAAAATCCAGCATACTGGCCATCAGGCTGTACAAAGATTTTTGGAGAGTGATTACCGGGTCTTTTATTAAAAGTCTGTTTTATACCATGAAGTATTTCATGCTGAATATCGGTCCCGTGCTCATCATCATTCCCATTCTTTTCCCTATCTTTGTGCAAATGGATATCCGCTACGGGATGAGGCCCTTTGAACCGGACGACATTTTTGTATTCAAGGTCCGGTTGAATTCCGATCTGAAAGATATGAAAATCCGGTTGCTTGACAGCGACCATTTTAAGCCGGTGATGAATCCGGTTTTTATCAATGCCTATGAGGATGATGAACGCACCAGGCCCATCCGTGAAGTGAACTGGAAGTTGAAGTGCCTGAAACCGGACCGTACCGATATTCGGGTTCAGGTCAACCGGCAGGTAATCAGTAAAAACCTGGTGATCGGTAAAAATCCGGGATCCCTTTCGAACAAAAAAATGGGAAAATCCTCTGTCGATCATTTTATCTATCCGGCTGAAAAATTAATTGAAAATGCCGGTCCGGTCGACACCCTATACCTTCAGTATCCGGCCAAGAGTGTTTCCCTGCTGGGATTGAAAGCCCACTGGTTGATCTATCACCTGATACTGGTGATCATCATTGTACTGGCCTTGAGAAAACGTTTCGGAGTTGAATTTTAAATGACGGTCATTGAAACCGCTTCAATCTAATGTCTGTTTTATATTGAGGATCCGGTCAAGCTGCCCGACATAGCGGTCAGCATCCTTTTTGTTGAAAACCAGGGGGGGCTTGATTTTTATCACATTGTGAAGCGGACCGTCGATACTGATGAGGATTCCGTTCTCCCGCATTCGATTGGCAATATAATAGGCCTGTTTTCTGGCCGGTTCCAGGCTGGAACGGTCCAGGACCAGTTCGATCCCGATGAACAACCCTTTGCCCCGGACATCACCGATCAGGGGGTGATGTCCCATCAGGTCCGTGAGCTGTTGCATGAAATAATTCCCCGTTTCACTGGCCTGCTGCTGCAGATTTTCGCTCCGGATCACCTCCAGTACCGACAGGCCGATGGTGCAGGCCACGGGATTGCCGCCAAAGGTATTGAAGTATTCCATGCCCTTGTTGAAGGCCGCATCGATCTCAGGAGTGGTTACCACGGCTGCTATCGGATGGCCGTTTCCCATGGGTTTGCCCATGGTCACTATATCCGGTACCACATCCTGTAATTCAAAGGCCCAGAAATGGCTGCCCACCCGTCCGAATCCCACCTGGACTTCATCGGCGATACAGAGGCCCCCGGCTTTCCGCACCTGTTCGTAAATATATTCGAGATAATGGGGAGGCAGAAATATTTGGCCCCCGACACTGATGATGGATTCGGCGATAAACCCGGCAATGCCCTTTCCGTTCTGTTTGATTTGCAGGAGGGCCTGGTCGATATCCCGGCCGTATTTTAATCCGGCTTTCGGATCATCATCCCGGAATTCACCCCGGTAGGTATCGGGCATCCGGACCTTGTGGATATGTGGGGACTGGCCCGTGCCGCCGGGCCCATCGAATTTATAGGGGCTAATCTCAATGGCCGCATTGGTATTGCCGTGATAGGCATGATCAATGACCACAAAATCTCTGTGTCCGGTACAGGTCTTGGCGATGCGCAGGGCCAGCTCGTTGGCTTCACTGCCGGAATTCACAAAATAACATACCCTCAGGGGTTCAGGTAGAGTGCTACACAGGGATTCAGCCAGGTCCACCAGAGAATCATAAAGATACC
>DAOVIP010000182.1 GCA_030671465.1 Candidatus Aminicenantota bacterium
GATGGTTTTTGAATCCCTGGCATTTAAGTCTTCCATCTGTTCGGGATTTTCGACATAAACCGCACAAACGATCAACGGCCCAAAAAAATCCCCCTTACCCACTTCATCACTTCCGATTTTGGGAAACGTATTCAAAATCTGCTCAATATCCACCATCACCTCGCTATCCGGAGAACCAGCCTGATTATATATCTTTTTCAGCAAAATTCAAAATACCACCATTCTGTTTTTATCCGGACTCATCGGATTTATCGAAAGAAAATACCGGTTGCCCCTGAAACAAAAATCATAACCATTTAAAAAATCGGAGAAACATACCAACCTACCAATCCGTATACCTATTCAGTGGAGGATCGTATGAGCAAAATTAAATTTATAAGTGCATTGCTATTCATTTGGGTATTTCTGCCCTTACAGGCGGGAATCGAGAAGGACATTCCACATAAAGGTGAATATGTTTTTTCCCTGAAAAAAATCTGGCAAGTTGATAGTACCGGTAACCAACTCCTGGGAAACATCACCAACATATGGATCGACGATGATGGCCGAATTTTTTGCTACGATCGAAAAAATTTAAAATACCACATATTCGACCCGCACGGAAACCTGGTCAAAACCTTTGGAAAAAAGGGGGAAGGGCCCGGGGAGATCCGACGCATCGAACAGGCACCCCTTTTTCTGGTCGATCACAGGCTTATTATCATGGATACAGGCAAACTGCATTATTTTGACCGTGACGGTAAATTCATCAAGTCGGTTATTTTCAACCAGCAACACCGACCCAACCTTTTTCTTAATAAAAATGAATTTATATCATCACCCCGAACTATTTTTGATATTCCAGAGGGTAAAGCCACTATCCGCAAAATCAACCTGATCACCAAAGAGAAGAAAATCATAAAGGAATTTAACATATTTGAGGGCGGCGCCATTTCAGATCAAAACATCCAGGCTGCCATGGTATCACCTACCCTCACTCCGTTGATGATTATCGCTATATATAAGAACAAACTTTATTATGGAATGAGTGACAACTATCGGGTGAATATTTGTGACCTGAAGGGAAAAGATTACGGTTTTTTCGGATTGGAGCGAAAAAAAAACAGGGTGAGAGAAAAAGTAAAAATCGATAGGATCCTCAGATTGGCAAAAGGAAGGGCACCAGAAGAATTATTGCGAACACTGGCCAAGAAACTCCCCAATGAGGAAACCCACTTCTATCAGATAACCGATCACAATGGCCTGATCTACCTGTATAACTCCCATTTCGATCGTAAAAATTTCCAAAAAATCGATATTTTTTCTCCAGAAGGAAAATATCTCTACCGGGCCCTGGTCCGAATGGACGAAATCCTTACCATCACTTCCGGCCCAGTATTTAAGGGAGATTTCCTATACCTGGCCCTTGAAAATGAGGACGGAGATATCCTGCTGGGAAAATATAAAACCCGTCATCCCGAATAGACCTTCGCCCGAATTCAGCAACACCGGTTTATTTTTGCTATCCATTACTCTATAATTAGATTCAAAGGAGAAAAGCCATGATAGATGCATTGCTCATTCTTTTGTTAATCATCGGTCTGGAATTGATTCTGGGAATTGATAATGTTCTGGTCATAGCTATTCTGGTGGAGCGCCTGCCCGAATCGCACCAGGATAGGACCAGGATTATCGGATTACTACTGGCCCTGTTTGCCAGAATCGGGATGTTGTGGCTGGTTTTGATGTTGACTGAACTAACCCACACCCTGTTTCTGAATTTTTCGATCCGGGATATCATTCTAATACTCGGTGGCTTTTTTTTGCTGGCCAAGGCGGTCAGAGAGATACACCATACCGTTGAATTCAAGGACCAGCCCAAAGGATCCGGTAAAAAAATGCTTAAGAATCTATACAGTATCATTATTCAGATTGTTCTGCTGGATATTGTTTTTTCCATTGACTCGGTGATCACGGCCGTGGGTTTAACCAAAAATATGTGGATTATTGTCATTGCCGTGGTACTCTCATTCATGGGCATCATGATCTACTCAAAGCCATTGAGCCGGTTTATTATGAAGCGGCCAACCATCAAAATTCTGGCTCTGTCTTTTCTTATTACCATCGGAGTAACCCTGTTTATGGAGGGCCTTCATGAAGATATACCCAAGGCCTATATTTACATTCCCATGGGGTTTGCCCTGGTGGTGGAAATGCTGCAGATGCGTTACGAATACAACTTAGACCGAAAAAAAAGAAAAGCAACCTGTTGAATTTACCAAAAATGTTAGAATGCAGTTAAAATGACATTAATAAAATGAAAATGATTTCAAGTAAAAATAAACCTGAAAGGAGGAAATCTGCCATGCTGATCCCGACGGTTATCATGGGTGTACTGGCCTTTATTTTAGTGGGCATTGGGTATATGAAAGGAGAAGGAGAGCATCTTATGGGATTCAAGTTAGCTTTTAAGATGATTGTTGAAATCCTACCCCTGCTCTTTTTTGCCTTTATTATTGCCGGAATGATTCAGGTCCTTTTACCCAGGGAGCTGCTCAACAAGTGGGTGGGCATGGAATCCGGGATCCGTGGTATTTTAATCGGAACCCTGGCCGGTGGTATTACCCCGGGGGGACCTTATGTCAGTCTGCCAGTAGTGGCGGGCCTGCTAAAATCCGGTGCCAGCGCCGGCACCATGGTTGCCTATCTCACTTCATGGTCTCTCTGGGCTGTTGCCAGACTCCCCATGGAAATCGGGATTCTGGGCTGGAGGTTCACCCTGCTACGATTTTCCGCCACCTTCTTCTTCCCCCCCATTGCCGGATTAATCGCTCTGAAAATCAGTAGCTATTTTAAGATGTAAAAAGACAGGGTGACACTTCGTATTCTGCTCACTGTGATTTTATTTAAATATATAAAAAACGTTAGGGACAAAGACCACTTCCTGTTCTAAGATGTTGGGTGGTGGTTTTTTTGGTGTAGAGATCACTGACATCCACCACAACATTGTAATCTCCTTTTTTCAAGCCCCTGATATTTAAAGCGATATTTATCTTCTTCTGGGTGGCTTTGATATTTTTTTTCTGATCAAAAACTGACTTCCCTTGCTGGTCTTTTACTCGGATGCGGATAGAGAGCATCCCTCCTTCTTTTTTATGCCAATAGAAATCTGAAATGCCAAACATCAGTTTTTCTTTTTTAAATTTTAGACCCTCAATCTTAACGGTTTTTCCTTTGAATTGCTTTTCCTCCAAAAACTGGCTGAGGTAACCGGTTCTGAGGTTGGGGCTGTATACCAGTTTGTATTTACGGTTATTCAGTTTCACTTTGATTTTCCCCACCTTATCGGGATCCTTTGGGGCATAGGTCAACATATAATACACATCCTCGACCTCGCTGATGCGATCAAGGGCCGTATCGAGTTTATTGGAAACCACCAGCTCTCCACCGGTACGGGCAGTAATGGCCCGTAAACTGCTTTCCAGCTCACTGGCAACTTCCCGGTACTCCATATCTTGTAGAAGCGTGCCGAAAGTTGTTTTCATGAAAATAGAGTGAAAGGTGGTATCTACATTGTGAAATATTTTTGCCACTTCTTCGGAGGGAAAATCTCTGGCTACACTGAGTTCCTTTTCGATCTCAATAATCTGACGGGAAAGAATTCGTGAAAATGATGACAGCTCCTGGTTGTCGCTGACTTGCCACTCTCCAATCAGTTGCCTGATCTGGCGCATGCTCTCACTGCTGATGATGATATCGGGGAACACCTCGAACTGGTAGAAATTAATGACCCACTTTTCCTTATCGATATTTTTTATAAAACGCGCAAAATTGTAATATTTATTAATATCCGGAATCAGGTGTTTCCTTTTATAAATTTTCCATACTTCCAGAAATTTTCTAAAATAATCTGAAATGAAAATATGTTTATTTGCAATCTTCGATCTCAGGGACATCTCAAACTTGTGTTTGTTTACCAAGTTCTCTATTTCTTTTAAATACATTAACATCTTGTTGCGTGCCCCCAGGGAAACATCATGAAGGATTCGATCCAATTTGGCGTTCACTGACACCTTATCTGTCAGGCTCTTGAAAAATTCAGTACGGTCATTGATAAAAACCAGGAGTTGATCGGATTCTCTCAAAATAGTATCGAATACATACTCCAGACCATCCTTGATATAATCATTATAGTGAGTGATACGGAATACCAGCACAAAATATCGGCCCATCCGGGTTTGGACCTGTTCGGCATTCAATGCCAGCTCCTGGATTTTTATTTTTTTTCTTTTCAATATAAACCCGTGAATATCCTGGGATTTCCCTCCCTCATAGAGCTTGAAGTCGTTTTTAATCAGGTTGTCCACCGGTTTACCCTTGTAATAAACCCGCACAGGTACCTCGACATTGACCACCCTCACGGTTTCCTGTAACACCTCGTTTTCCTGCTGACCAAACAGATGTCCTATCCATAGAAACATAATCATTAACCATAAACAGAATGATTTCTTAATCATAATTCTCCTCTAACTTTTTTCTTACAACCAAGCTATTTAATTATACGTACCTTTTAATAATAAACGGAAATAAAAAAAAATTGTGTGTATACTATCCCGGTTTTTTGGGTTTTATTGATCACACCCCTCAGGTTGGTTACCGGCCTTCAATTTCTTCCAGTTGGGATGGTTGGGAAGCCAGACATGCCGGGTCCAGTGATTCTGTTTAAGCCATTTTTCCAGGCGGTTAAGATTCCCTGGCCTCAGATCATTAAAAATCTCAATCCAGTTTCTGACCTGCCATTTACGACACTCCAGGATATTTTTTACGGATTTCATCTCATCAGCACTGAGATATCCCCAAAATTCTTTGACCTCATACTTACCAAGTCTGCTTGCCGTACTTGGTGTTGTTTCAGGACCAGA
>DAOVIP010000154.1 GCA_030671465.1 Candidatus Aminicenantota bacterium
TATTCTGGATAAAATGAACAATGCCATTTCCACTCCGGTGGAAAAGCTGTCAAAGTATGCCCCGGTCATTCTGACCATGACCATCCCTACCGATAAGATCAGGGATTTAATCGGCCCCGGCGGAAAGACTATCAAGGATTTGGTAGCCACCTATAGTGCGAAAATCAATACCGATGACAATGGAAAGGTGACCATTGCCGCCCCCAATAAAGAAGTGGGTGATGAGGTGGTCAAGCGGATCAATCAATTGACCGAATCGGTTGAGGTCGGAAAAATTTACCAGGGAAAAATCACCCGGATTGAGGATTACGGAATTTTTGTGGAAATCTTGAACGGGGTGATCGGTCTGGTCCACATTTCGGAAATTTCCAATAAGAGAGTTGAAAAGATTGAAGATGAAAATTTCAGTATCGGGCAAACCATAGATGTCAAGGTGATCCTCGTCGATCGGGACAACCGGGTTAAACTGAGCAAAAAGGCAGTGGGATCCGAAAGTAATTCCCGCAAGCGATGGTGACTTTTAAGAAAGATCCCGGTTTTACCCTGGTTGAACTGATCATTGTGATCATTATTATTTCGGTCCTGGCCGCGGTGGCTGTTCCCATGGTCGAAACCAGCATCAAGAGAGGCAAGGAGGTCCGGCTGCGCCGTCATTTGAGGATCATTCGCATCGCCATTGATGAATACCAGGCCTTTGTTGAGAAGAATAAGATCAATCTGGATAAAGATCGATACGGATTCCCGGAAAGCCTGGAAGAACTGGTCACCGGGATTGAATACCGGGACAAAACCAACCATCCCAGAATTAAAAAATTTCTCAGGCGTATACCGGCGGACCCCATGACCAATTCCCTGGAATGGGGATTGAGGTCTTATCAGGATAAACCTACCGCCACCCGCTGGGGCGGGGAAAACATCTGGGATGTTTTTACCAAATCTGAGCAGAAAGCCCTGGATGGTAGTGAGTATGAAGACTGGTAACCCGTCCGAACAGCCGGTGATGAACTTGACTAAAAAGAGTAAATTTTGATATAATAAGACTTCCATCGGGAAACTCTCAAAAAGTCTTTTACATAATAAGGAACAAAGGAGGATGACTTGGAGGACCATAAAGTTGTTGATAGTAAATTCAGGCTGGTGCTTCTGGCGGCAAAAAGGGCCAAACAGCTGTTAAAGGGCAGCCGAAAGAAGGTAGAAACTCAGGTTGAGAATCCTTTATCAATTGCCCTGGAAGAAATCAATCAGGGAAAAATCGATTTTGAAATACTGTCAAATAAAGATCTGGAACAGGAAGCAGGTGAAAACCTGTTGATGATGGAGGCTCCGGAGTCGACGGAATTGAATCTTTCCGAGACCAAAGTGGAAACCGAATCGGAGCTGGTGGACTCCAAAAAAAAGGGGGATGACGATTCGGATTCAGAGAATAAATCCGGGGATGACTGAATCCCTTCCTGACCTGAACGGGAAAAAATTCAGGTCCACATGAATTTGGATGGAAATACTGGTTCGATCGCCAAACTGGATCGGCGATTGTATCATGTCTCTGTCGTCTCTGAGGGCCCTGAAGTATTACTTCCCGGATGCCGTTATCGGTTTGATCTGTAGAGAGCACCTGCAGGCCATATTCAAGAATATTTCTGAAATCGATCGGATTATTCCGCTAAAAAACGGTCGTGGTGTAAGGGATTTTTCCCGGGTAGTTAGTCAGCTCAAAACATTGAATTCCGATGTGGGCATCCTGATGACCAATTCCATCCACTCTGCGCTGTTATTCAAGTTTTCGGGGATAAAGAAAATCGTGGGATACCGGAAAGACTTCCGGGGGTTTTTACTGGACCAAAAACTGAAATTTCCCCGGGGCCAAAAACGCCAGTCTGATTTTTACCTGGATTTAATTCACGCTTTTGCCCGGGAATATTCCAGTGTATCGATTCAAGCGGAATCCCATTTTTCCGGTGAACTGCCGATCCTTGATCAGGAAATTAATGATATAAACAAATTATTGGGACGGTACGGAATTGATGCCGGGAAGAAACTGGTGGGAATATCGACTTCCGCTGCCTATGGCAGCAGCAAGGAATGGTTGCCGGAACGCTTCATTGAATTGATCAACCGGCTGACCGGCCGGTTTCCAGACACGGTTGTTTTGCTGCTCGGGTCCGAATCCGAGGCAAGGAAAATTGAGTGGATCCGTCAACAGTCCGCTGTCAGTACTTTCAACCTGGCCGGCAAATTCAGTTTAAGGGAATCGATCACAGCGATTTCCCGGTGTTCGCTCTTTATCAGCAATGATTCGGGTTTGATGCATGTGGCCTCGGCTTTGAAAGTCCCCTTGATTTGCATATTTGGCCCCACTGACCCCGATAAAACCGCTCCTTGGTTTGGACAATCGAAAATAATATACCATCCGGTTGAATGTGCTCCCTGCACATACCGGGAATGCCCTGTTGATCACCGGTGTATGACCGGCATTCAGGTTGATGAGGTTTTTCGAACAGTTCTGGATATTCTGGATAGGGGGCAGGAGAACTGGTCATGAACCGGGCGGTCTTTCTGGATCGGGATGGCACCCTGATCAGAGACAAGGGCTTTATCTGTCACTTCAAGGATGTGGAGATTTTCCCCTTTTCCATCCAGTCCTTAAAAATGATGAATGAATACGGTTTCCGGATTATTGTGATTACCAACCAGTCAGCCATAGCCCGGGGGATTTGCACCGAGGACCAGGTTATGAACATACATCGGAAGATGACCGGTTTTTTCAAGCGGAGCGGGGCTGCCATTGATGCCTTTTATTATTCCCCCTATCTGGAGGATGCTCCGGTCCCGGAATTCAGGAAAAGGGATGAAAGCCGTAAGCCCGCTCCGGGCATGATTCTGCAGGCAGCTGAGGATTTCGGAGTCAATCTGAGTGAGTCTTTCGTGATCGGGGATAGTTCCCGGGATATCCTGGCCGGGAAAAAAGCCGGATGCAAGACCATTCTGGTTCTGACCGGGAATGGACCTCTGGCCCGCGTGGAACTCGAAAACTTGAAGGTAAAACCCGATTTGATCTCTGAAAACCTACTGGATGCCGCAGAAAAAATCACTCGAGATCGCGTATTTGTTCCCTAAACATCCGAGATCGGAAGAGTCCCGCCCGGGCCAGGCAGAACAACACTGCCACCCGGATACAGCCCAGGCCGTATTTAAGACTTCGCAGAAAATTAATGGATGATGATTCATCAAAATATTTGGTGGGGCAGGACACTTCCCCTATTCGATGGCCTTGCCAGAGAATCTGGGCCAGTATCTGGTTGTCAAAAATAAAATCATCGGAGTTGTTGTCAAGGGGTAGTTTTTCGAGCAATTCACGGGAAAAGGCCCGGTAACCGGTGTGGTACTCCGAGAGTTTGGCCCCTATCAGCAGGTTTTCGAACAGAGTCAGAAATCGATTTGAGATATATTTGTATACCGGCATACCGCCTTTTAAAGCCTGTCCGCCCAGGATCCGGGAACCCAGTACACAGGGATACAGGTTACTGTCAATCAAGGAGACCATGGCCGGGATCAGTTTCGGGGTGTATTGATAATCCGGATGTACCATGATGATGATATCGCCACCGTGTTCCAGAGCCAGACGGTAGCCGGTCTTCTGGTTGGCGCCATAGCCCCGGTTTTGCGGGTGCACTTCCACCACGGTTCGGTCCAAAGATTTGGCAATTTTCAAGGTGCGATCGGAACTGCCATCATCAACCACGATCACCAGGTCCACCATGTCCTGCTGGAGTACTTCCCGGTGCGTTTGCAGCAGGGTTTGCTCGGCGTTGTAGGCGGGCATGACCACCACCACTTTTTTACGATTGATCATGAATTGCTGATACGATGGCAGGGATTATTCATTTCCCAGGGTTGCCACCATTACGGCTTTGATGGTATGCATCCGATTTTCGGCCTCATCAAACACAATGGATGCTTTCGATTCAAACACATCATCGGTCACTTCCATGCTGTCTATTCCATACTTATGGTAGGTTTCCTCTCCGATTCTGGTTTCCCGGTTATGAAATGCGGGGAGACAATGCAGGAATTTCACATTGGAATTACCGGTTTGTTCAAGTATATTTTGATTCACCTGGTATGGTTTTAAAAGAGTGATTCTTTCTTCCCAGACGGATTCCGGTTCTCCCATGGACACCCAGACATCGGTACACAGGAAATCGACATGGTTGACGCTGCCGGGAATATCATCCGAGATGGAGATCCGGGCACCGGTTTCCCGGGCAATTTCCAGGCACTGGTCGACCAGCCGGGAATTGGGCTGGCATTCCGGGGGAGAGGCAATTCTCAGGTCCATTCCCATTTTGGCGCAGCCCACCAGTAATGAGTTACCCATATTGAAATGGGCGTCACCCAGATAGCAGAATGAAGTTTCCGCCAAAGGTTTTGCCGAGTGTTCCATCACGGTCATCAAATCGGCCAGTACCTGGGTGGGATGGAATTCATTGGTCAAACCATTCCAGACCGGTACACCAGAAAAGGCGGCCAGTTCTTCGATTATATCCTGGCCAAAACCCCGGTATTCGATTCCGTCATACATCCGGCCCAGAACCCTGGCCGTATCTTTCATGGATTCTTTGTGTCCGATCTGAGAACCAGTGGGCCCCAGGTAGGTAACATGGGCGCCCTGGTCAGTGGCAGCCACTTCAAAGGCGCAGCGGGTCCGGGTGGAGGTTTTTTCAAAGATCAGGGCGATCTGTCTGTCAATCAGGCGTTTTTCCTCCATTCCGGCATACTTGGCTTTTTTTAATTCAAGGGAAAAGTTCAGCAGAAATTGAATTTCCTCTGAAGTAAAATCCAGCAGTTTAAGGAAATGCCGACCTTGCAGATTCACTTTCATGTATTACCTCCGGGAATCACAATTTTAAAAGTTATCTTACCCTAAATTTTCGGTTTTGGCAACCGGTATGAATTGACAAAATCCCGGTCTTGGTTCATACTTTAGCCTAATGTTCGATCCTTCCCCCGGATTGGCCCCAGGAGAATCATATGAAAAAAGCTATCTGGTTGGCCCTGTTGTTGGTCTCCGGACTGGTTTTCGGGGAGCATATCCCCAAAGCCAAAGCCATCCAAATGCTTCAGCAGGTAAGCAGCCAAGACTTTCCCCGGAGTGAGGCTGTTTTTATCAGCAACGAAATCATCAATCTGGATAAACATTGCCTGGGTGATATCGAAGAAGAAAACTACCGGAAAATTCTGACCGACAAGGCCCGCAAAGACAATTCGGTTCAGTTTGGATACAACACGCATTACCATCAAATTGAAGTCAAGTCCATTGAAATTATCAAAGTGGACGGAACCGTCATCCCCTTCGAACCCGGGAAAATCCTGAAAGAAAAGGACAATACGTTCACGACAGGACTGAACATATATTCGAATTTATCCAAAATAAAGATCGGTGAATTACCCGATGTACAGATCGGGGATATCATCTACACCCGGCATATCATGA
>DAOVIP010000108.1 GCA_030671465.1 Candidatus Aminicenantota bacterium
AGCAGATACCGGAACCGCAATCAATAATACGATAACCAGCCAGGGACGGATATGTTTACGGTCTTTCATTTTTTTTCAGAGGCAGAATATAAACGGTTGCATGAGATTTTCCGCACAGATATTTGGAGGCCACCCGTCTCAGATCAGATGCTGAAACATTTTGCATTTCCTGCTGGAAGTCAATCTGTTTCCTGGGATTTCTCAACAGCATGAACCGGGAAAAAGAAACGGCTGAGTTGATCCCCCTTTCCTTGAATTTTTCGGCGCTCAGTTTAATATCATTTCGGGCGCTCTCCAGGTAATCAATGACCTGGTGCTGGTATTTTTTCAGAAAATCGGTTTTGGTATAGCGAAAGGTATTGGTCCTGTTCAGGAATCTAATGACCTGTCTTTTCAGCAATTTAACCTTTTTGGGGTCGGTTCTGAGATAGACCAGGAAGGCCCCGGTGTATTTAAGTTTAATATACCGGGAAGAAAAACTGGCTGACAACTTTTTTCGGGAACGGATGGCAGACCCCAGCAATGGATTGGGTCCTTTACCCAGGATGTGTCCCAGTACAGACAGGGCAAATTGATCTTTATGATTGAATTCGGGGGCCGGAAAACCAATGATCAGCATGGCCTGTTCGATATCCATTTCCATTGTCTCATCCCGGTTTCGGGTTAAAGGCTTTGCTTTGGCCAGGGTAGGGCAAGGAATAGCTGGTGGTTTCAGATCGGCAAATGTTCGGTTGATATAATTTTCCATTTCATTCAGATCAAAGTCTCCCACCACGGCCAGTGAACAGTTGGAGGGCCTGAAATAGCGGTTATAAATTGCTTGGATCTGATCCAGCCGGGCATTTTTGACAACAGAGGCCCGTCCGTATATCGGGTTGGTATAGGGATGATCGGGAAATAGCAGATTTAAAACCCGGTTAGTTCCCTGTTGGAAAACGTCGTCCTGCATTTGAATGATTTCTTCGGCAATGATTTGCTTTTCCTTGAGCAAATCCTTGGTTTGCGGTTTGAGTTTAAATATCTTCTCTTTCAACAGTGGAAGGCAGTATTCGGCCTGCCGGACTGGACAGGATAATTCAAGGGTCATCAGGTCATGATCGGTATGGGCATTGACATAGCAGCCTTTTTGTCTCCACAATTGAATGAGCTCATGACAGGTATGGGATTCAGTTCCGGAAAACATTAACAGGTGTTCTATCAGGTGGACCAATCCGCTTTCGGAGTTGGATTCGTCTTTTGAACCGATATTGACTGCCAGTACCATGTTGACCAGCGGAATTCCCGGCTTGGTCTTCAGGAACACCTGCAACCCGTTTTTCATACGGAAGAAGTGATAGGGTATCTCGACTGGGGGTTCCTGTGCGGAGGTCAATATATGCAGAAACAGAACCAAGATAATGTATGGTTGAGCAGACCGGATCTTCATTTGAGGAAACTCCTATAATATTATTAATACCCTTTGGTTTCCATTTCCAGATCGAAAAATGTGTAAAAAAATTTTCGATTCCTGATTTTTAAAGATGCCATGATGGTGAAAACATTCTATCCGGACAACATTTCAATGTCAAATTCAATGCTACGATCTCGGTTGATTGATTTAAAAGGAGGAAAGGAGGGTCAAGTCTTTGCTTGATTCATATTCTTTAATCTGATATAAATAATTCATGTCCCGCCTGTTGAGGGTCCGATTTCCCGATGCATGGTACCATATCATGAACTGTATCAATATTTCATCGGGAGATTTGTTATGAATCCATTTAGTTTTTATTTGCCCACCAAAATAGTTTTTGGTAAAGGGAAAATTAAAGAATTTGAGAGTTATGTTTCTTCTGAATATCAAAAAATTTTAATCGTTACGGATCGGGGAGTGGAGATCAAGAGTGATGCATTAAAAATCATTCAGCCATCATTAAAAAACAGAACAGTGTCCATCTTTTCAGATGTTGAGGAAAATCCCTCATTTTCAACACTGGAAAAAGGGAAAAAAATGGCAAAAGAAGCGGGTGCCCAGTTGATTCTGGGAGTAGGAGGCGGATCCCCTATGGATGCTGCCAAGGGAATTGCTGTCCTGGCCACCAATAACAAAGAGATGCGATCCTATATGTCCGGAACAGAGTTAGCAACTGATCCCTTACCCATTGTTTGTATCCCCACCACATCTGGAACCGGAAGCGAGGTAACCCCCTATGCCGTATTTTCAGACACAAAAAATCAAAACAAGGGTGGATATGCCCACACCGGCATTTACCCATCCGTTTCAATCATTGATCCGGAACTCACCTATTCCATGCCGGAAGAATTAATTATCAATACCGGTCTGGATGCACTGACTCATGCCATTGAAGCATATCTCTCCACCGAATCAACTGATCTAAGCGATAATTTTTCAATTCATGCTATCCAAACCATTCTGGAAAATCTAACCCATGCTTCCCAAAAAAATCATAGCGCCATGGATCGGCTCTCCTATGCAGCCATGATTGCCGGAATTGCCATTTCCATGGCTGGAACCATTCTCCTTCATATCATGGCTTATCCTTTAACCATTTTTCATCATATTCCGCATGGGCGTGCCAATGCTGTTTTGCTTTCCGGATTTATGACATTTATGGAAAAAAACTCAACGGTTCCAGAAAAAGTAGCCGTTATTAAAGAAATGTTTGACGGAAAAGGAGGAATTTCAGGATATATAAACGAATTTGGAATAACAACTCAACTTTCATCACTGGGGGTCAAAGAAGAAGAATTAAAAACATTTGTGAATAAAACAATTGTTAAAGATGATATTCACATCACACCGGCTCCTATTTCAAAATCAGATATTTATCAAATATATAAAAAGTCTATGTGAATGGATTGCTTTACGGTTTTCCTTCCACTTCTGGAACAGCATAAAACTCAAATTTTTTATTCCCTGGTTGATCAATAATTCCTTCATTTATTGAAGATGAACACGGTTGATTGATTTTTTTTTGTGTGGTATATTGGGGATATGAAAGTGAGAGGCATTCAATTCAGTCCGGTCCTTGGAAATCTAAAAAGGAATATGAGATACCACTGTCATCAGATTGACCGGGCGGTTGAGGATAAATGTCAGCTGATTGTTTTTCCGGAATTGAGTATGAGTGGCTACCATCTGAAAGATATTGTCTATGATGTGGCCCTGAATCCGGCCAGCCCGGAGGTTAAAAAGTTGAAAGACCTCAGCCGGGGAATTGATATCGTGGTGGGAGCACCCTATGAAGAAATTCCCGGAATCATATACAATTCAGCCCTATATTTTTCCAAAGGGGATCTCCGCCATGTCCATCGAAAGGTCCAGCTGCCCAATTTCGGCATGTTCCAGGAAGAAATGATATTCGGGGCAGGGGATACTTTCCGTAGCTTTAAAATAAAAGAATTTACGGTGGGATTGATCATCTGCCGGGAAATTCTCTTTCCCATGCATGCCTATCTCTATTTCCTGCAGGGTGTGGATTTTCTGATCGGCATATCCAACAGCCCCCACCGGATGCTGGACAAAGACCATTTCAAATCCCTTCAGCTCTGGGAAAACATGGGGTACGTGTATTCCGTTTTTTACCATCAGCACTATGTGTTTATGAACCGCACCGGCTTTGAGGACGGCATTGGTTTCCCGGGCGGATCGTTTTTTGCCCGGGCCGGCCAGGGTATTGTGAAACGGGCCGATTGCTTTGAGGAGGATTACCTGAATTTTGAAGTCGACCTTGAAGCGGTCCGCAGGGCCAGGCTCGGAAGCAATTATCTGCGGGATGACAAACCCAGGGTCATTCTGAAGGAGTTGAAGAGGATATTAAATGCTTGAGATCAATTTTGAAGTTGCCGAGAAGGTGATTGTCGGTTTTATCCGGGATTCGATTCAAAAAAACAACTTTAAAAACGGAATTCTGGGGGTCTCGGGCGGTCTTGATTCGGCGGTGGTTCTGGCCCTGACCCGGAAGGCCCTTGGCAAGGATCACAGCTTAGGTCTGTTGATGCCCTATCAGTCCTCATCACCGGAAAGCCTGACCCATGGCAAGATGATCTGCGATCAATTCGGGGTAAAATATGAAGTGATCGATATTTCCCCCGCTGTGAATGCCTATTTTGATCAATATCCCACCAATAATCGGATATTAATTGGAAACAAGTGTGCCCGGGAGCGGATGTCGGTTTTATATGATTTTTCCATACGCAAAAAGGCCCTGGTGATCGGCACCTCCAACAAGAGTGAATTGTTGATCGGCTATTCCACCCTGTTTGGTGATTCGGCAGCCGCCTTCTTTCCCCTGGGTGATCTCTACAAAACCCAGATATTCGATTTTGCCAGTTATCTCAAGATACCTGAAGCTATCATCAACAAAAAACCCTCTGCCGATTTATGGAAGGATCAGACCGATGAAAAGGAAATCGGGGTTTCCTACCGGGAACTGGATGAAATACTCTACCAACTGATTGACAGGAGGAAGAAGGATAAAGATATTCAAAAATTGGGATATCCCCAAGAGTGGATTAAAAAGATAAAAAATTTAATCGTGAATTCTCAATTCAAACGAACCATGCCCCCCATCCCCAAGTTGCAGAACCGAACCATCGGTCTGGAGTTCCGGTATTTGAGGGATTGGAACAAATAAGCATTGGTGATTTATAGCATGATAGCTCTTTCAGTTTGGTCTGGTTAACAATTTCTTGGGAAAGTATAATAAATGATGAGGTTGTACCTGGTTCCGGTTCCGATTGGAAATTTGAGGGATATTACCCTGAGGGCCATTGATACTCTGAGGAAAATCGATTTCATTATTGCCGAAGATACCCGTTATTCTTTGAAATTACTGACTCATCTGGAAATTAAAAAAAAGTTGATCAGTTATTACCGGCCCCATGAATCCCGGAAGGCCGATGCCATTATCGACATGCTCAGGACCCGGGATGCAGCTCTGATCACCGATTCCGGAACCCCCCTGATCTCGGATCCCGGCTATATTCTGATCGAAAAAGCCATTGAAAATGGGATTGAAATCATTCCCCTGCCGGGCCCCACTGCCTTTATCCCGGCCCTGGTGGCCTCGGGTATCAATCCCAAATCATTTGTTTTTATGGGGTTTCCCCCGCGAAAAAGAGGTGAACTGGTTTCAGGTCTTAAATCCCTGGCTCTTTGTCCCCATACCCTGGTTTTTTACGAGTCTCCCCGCCGGGTGGAGAATTTTCTAAAAGCGGCTTATTCGGTACTGGGAAACCGGCGATTCTGCATTGGCAAGGAGATCAGCAAGAGGTATGAAAAAATGATCCGGGGTGAATTGGAATCGCTGGAAACGGTTCTAGAACCGGAGCACCTGTTGGGTGAAATCGTCATTATTGTGGAAGGAGCCAGCAAGGAAACGCGCAGCCCAATGAAGCCAGAGATTAATTCCAGGGATGATATTTTTGCTTATTTTAAAGATAAATATGGTATCCCGAAAAATAGTATAAAGAATGCTCTGATGAAAAAATAAGCATTTGGAAGATATTTTTGAGGAGGTAGAATTTGTCGAAAGAGAACAAAGTGAAAGTAATTGATCTGAATGAGGATTACAAAAATCTTTTTTTTATGTGTCTTGAAGATTGGTCCGATGAGATGAAAGAGGCCGGGAATCACAAAGAAAAATGGTTTGATATGATGAAAGATAAAGGATTAAGAGTTAAGCTTGCCATGAACGAAAAAGGAGAGGTAGGGGGGATGATCCAGTATATTCCCATCGAACATTCCTTTACAGCCGGTGAGAATCTGTATATCATCAAATGCATCTGGGTGCATGGGTATCAAAAGGGCCGGGGAAATTTTCAGGGAAGGGGCATGGGAAAAGCCCTGATTCAGGCCGCAGAGGCGGATGCCAGAAGTAGAGGTGCAAGGGGCATGGTTGCCTGGGGAATCCCCTTACCGTTCTGGATGAAGGCATCCTGGTTTAAAAAGCAAGGTTATACCAAAGTAGATAAAATGGGTCTTTTAGGACAGGTTCTCTTGTGGAAACCATTTTCTGATGATGCCGTACCCCCCAGATGGATCAGAATGAAAAAAAAGCCTGAGTCCATACCGGGAAAGGTGAAGGTAACCTCATTCCTAAATGGATGGTGTCCGGCTCAAAATATCGTTCATGAGAGGGCAAAACGGGCATCGGAAGAATTCGGAAACCTGGTGGAGTTTGAGGAGATTCAGACCATTAATAGAGATGTTTTTTTAGAGTGGGGAATTTCAGATGCCCTGTATATAAATGGTAAATCTGTCAGGACCGGTCCTCCCCCCACTTTTAGAAAAATAAGAAAAATCATTGCCCGGCAAGTTCGAAAATTGAAAAGTTGAATTTCCCGATTTGAATCATGGGTGTGAGAGAGATTCAAGCCAAGTCCGTACTGCGGAAGCAAAAGAAAATAGATTCCTGGTTTATCAGCCATTATGGTATGAATCTCTATAGGGGATGTACCCATGACTGTGCTTATTGTGACGGCCGTACCGAAGGTTATTATGTTGAGGGTGAATTCGGCCGGGATGTGGCAGTCAAGGTCAATGCCCTGGAGATATTAAACCGGGAATTGGATCCCAAAAGGAAGAGGAAGCCCTTGAAAAAAGGTTATTTCATGGTGGGTGGGGGTGTCGGAGACAGCTATCAGCCGTTGGAGCAAAAATACCGGCTTACCCGAAATACGCTGGTATTGCTGGAAAAATACGGATTTCCGGTTCACATTTTGACCAAATCCACCCGGGTTAAAAGGGATATGGATATCCTGCAGCGCATCAAT
>DAOVIP010000512.1 GCA_030671465.1 Candidatus Aminicenantota bacterium
AGAAAATCTTCAAAGACCTGTAATTACATAAAGATTGGCTAATGATTATTCGAAAAAGCAGAAAAAAAATTCTAAAAAATCACTCTTTATAATCCAATCCACTGGGGGGGAAATTTTCCGGCTGGCTGCCCCACTCATAATTGGGTTCAGGACCCATTAAAAATACCAGTTTACCGCCTTTTAAAATATCAGAATGTTTCAGCCAGGATTTTTCATATTTTTTCCCATTTAAGGTAGCTGATTGAATATATACATTTGTCTTACTGTTGTTCAGGGCTTTAATAACAAATTCCCGGCCATTGGCAAGATGAATGGTAACCTTCTCAAACAGGGGACTTCCAATTACATAGATGGACTGGCCCGGGCATACCGGATAAAATCCCAGAGCACTGAACACATACCAGGCCGACAACTGGCCGGTATCGTCATCGCCACAAAGGCCATCGGGTGTGGGACTGTACAATTCAGCCATCACCTTCCGGACCCACATCTGGGTTTTCCAGGGCTGACCCGCATAACTGTAAAGATAGAGGACATGGTGAAGGGGTTCATTGTTGTGGGCATACTGCCCCATACCGATCTTCTGCATCTCTCTCATTTCGTGAATCACCACTTCGTAGGAACCCGGACGGATAACGGAAGGCTGGGAGAGCAGTCGATCCAGTTTATCAATAAATTCTTTATCACCGCCCATCAATTCTATCAACCCGGGGATATCATGCTGGACCGACCAGAGATAATGCCAGGCATTGCCTTCGCAAAAACCGTTTCCCCATTCCAGCGGATCAAAGGGTTCGATCCAGTTTCCCCGGGAATCTTTGGACCTCATGAAGCCGGTTGCCGGGTCATAAATGAGCTTATAATTTTCAGCCCTTTTTATCAACCTCTCAAAATCCCCGGCCCGGCCCGCCTGCCTGGCCATTTGGGCCACGGCAAAATCATTGTAGGCAAATTCCAGGGTCCGGGAAGCAGCCAAGGGCACCCTATCCGCCGGAACATAGCCCAACCAGCTATAGTCCTGAATTCCCACCCGCCCCTCAAATCCATGGTCCCCGACACGGGTGGCATTTTTTAACATGGCCTGATAGGCTTTGGTCAGGTCATATTGACGGATTCCTTTTCCCAGGGCATCGGCAATTATCATATCGGCAGGGGTACCGGTCATGACATTCCGATACCCGGGACTGGGCCACTTGGGCAACCACCCTCCCTCCCGGTAG
>DAOVIP010000285.1 GCA_030671465.1 Candidatus Aminicenantota bacterium
CCCAAGAAAATTCAGGAACAATTGAAAAAACAGGAAGAAATACTCAAAAAAGTGGTCAAAGAGAGGGATGAAATCCGAGATAAATACCTGAGAAATCTGGCCGAAGTGGACAACTTCCGCAAGCGAATCAAAAAAGAAAAGGAAGAATACTACAAATATGCACTGGGAGAATTTTTACTGGGCCTACTCCCCATCATCGATAATCTGGAAAGGGCTCTGAACAGCAAAAATATATCCCCGGCTGAAAAATCGATCCTGTCGGGAGTTGAAATGATTTACAAACAAATGATGGACCTGTTAAAAAAATGCCATGTGGAAGAAATCGAGGCCCTGAATCAATCCTTTGATCCCAATTACCACCAGGCCCTGTCAAAAGTTGAACAGAAGGATATTGAGGAATCCATGGTGGTGGAGGTATACCAGAAAGGCTACTCTTACCACAACAAATTGCTCAGGCCCAGCCTGACCAAAGTGGCAATCCCAGTGAAGAAAAATGGCGATTAATTTAGGGATCGATCTCGGCACCACCAATTCCTGCATCAGCTACCTGGAAGGCAAGGATGCGGCCATCATTCCCAATCACGAAGGAACCCGGGTTATCCCTTCCATCGTTGCCCTCAACCGGGAGGGAAAGAGAATCTATGGCAATATCGCCAAGAGACAATTCGTTACCAACAGTCAGAACACCATCTGGGCAGTGAAAAGACTGATGGGCAGGAAATTTGACAGCAAAGAAGTTCCGGACATGCAAAAAATGGTGGGTTATGAAATTGTCGGGTCGGAAAATGGCGATGCCATGATTAAAATGGGAGACAAGCTGGCTTCACCTGAAGAAATTTCGGGAATGCTGTTGAGCTACCTGAAAAATATTGCCGAACAATATCTGGGTGAAAAAATTGAAGATGCGGTCATCACAGTTCCGGCTTTTTTTAATGATGCCCAGAGACAGGCAACCAAAAATGCCGGAGAAATCGCCGGTTTGAATGTTATTCGAATCATCAATGAGCCCACTGCCGCTTTAATCGCTTATGGACCAAAGATCAACCAGGACGGTTTATACGCGGTTTATGACTTGGGCGGCGGAACCTTTGACATATCCATTGTGGAGGTCATGGGGGATGTGTACAAGGTATTGTCAACCCTGGGGGACACCTTTCTGGGCGGCAGCGATTTTGATATCAAGATCATTGATTGGATCATCAACAAGCTTGAATCCGAACTCACCACTGAAATTGTTCATGACCGGAATACCCTGCAACGGATACTTCAGGTGGCCGAAAAAGCCAAAATCGAACTGTCTTTCAATGAAGAAACCCTTATATCCATCCCCTACCTTTTCCATTTCCCGGATGGGACCAATTTCCACTTTCAGAAAAAATTAACCCGGTCCCAGTTTGAGCATGAAACCGTTGAACTCATCGACCGCACCCTTGGCCTGATCAAAAAATCACTGGACGAGATCAATATCACACCGGACCAGATCGAGAGATTGATTCTGGTGGGAGGCCAGAGCCGGATGCCCCTGGTTCAGAAAAAAATATCCGAATTCTTTCAAAAGGAACCTTATCTGGATCTGAACCCGGAGGAAGCGGTTGCTCAGGGTGCGGCCCTCCAATCCGAAATCATCAGAGGAAAGGTCAAAGATCTGCTTCTGCTTGATGTAACCCCCCTTTCCCTGGGTGTTGAAACCAAGGGCGACCAGATTAATAAACTGATTGAGAAAAACACTACCATTCCCATCAAAAGATCAAAGGTTTTTACCACCATCAACGACAACCAGAGAACCGTGAAAATTCATGTACTCCAGGGAGAAAGGGAGATCGCCTCTGAAAACAAATCACTGGGATTTTTTGACCTGGTGGGTATCCCGCTGGCTCCCAAGGGAATCCCCCAGATCGAAGTGACCTTTGAAATCGATTCCAATGGAATAGTCCGGGTTTCTGCCAAAGACAAACAGACCGGACTATCCCAGAGCATGAAAATCCAGCCGGCCAGCGGCCTGTCTCCGGAAGACATCCAGAGAATTATTGCTGAAGCCGAAGAATACAACGAGATGGACAAAAACCGGATCCGCCTCAATGAGCTGAAAGCCAAAATAACCGAAGAATATGAAACCGTCGAATATTTTTTCAAACGCCATGACGAAAAAATCAAACTGACCGACAAGAGCGAAATAAAGCGAGTATTAGCCAAAACGGAAAAGGTACTGGAAGAGGATGATCCCGCTCTACTCGATAATTTGTTAAGAAAGATTCAGGCCATCAGAATAAAGATCAATCAGATTCTGGTGAATGAATTCGAAAAATAAGCCATGTCCAAACGAGACTACTATGAAGTGTTGGGTGTCCCCAGAAATGCCACCACCGAGCAGATCAAAAAGGCTTACCGTGAGTTAGCCCTGAAACACCATCCGGATCGTAACCAGGGAAACTCCGAATCGGAAGAAAAATTCAAGGAAGCATCCGAGGCTTATTCCGTACTGGGCAATGAGGAAAAAAGGCAACTCTTTAACCGCTACGGTTTTAATGGTTTGAAATCAGGGACCGGCGGATTCAATGATTTTTCATTTTTTTCAGATTCGACATTCTCCGATTTCGAAGATATCCTGGGTAATTTGTTTGGCTTCGAGTCCCCGTTTTCCAGCCAGCGGCGGCGGCGTGATCAGAGGGGAAACGACATCGCTGTGGAGGTGGAACTGAGCCTGAAAGAAGCCTACCAGGGCATTGAAAAATCCATCACCGTCCAAAAGGAAATCAATTGTGATATCTGCCAGGGCAGCAAAAGCGAACCCGGCAAATCCCCAGAAACCTGCAAACAGTGCGGCGGAAGCGGGAGTATCCGACGGAGCCAGGGATTCTTTTCCATATCCACCACCTGCCCGGTCTGCAAGGGAAACGGCAAAATCATCTCCCATCCCTGCCAGAAATGTCGGGGCAGCGGGCGAATACTATTCAGTAATGAAATAAAAATCACCCTTCCCCCCGGTATCGATAATGGCAACAAAATGCGGATGTCCGGTGAGGGTGAAGAGGGAATCAACGGGGGCAGACCCGGCGATTTGTACCTGATCATTCAGGTCCGGGAAGATGAGCATCTTAAAAGACAGGACAATGATTTAATCCATGAGCTCAACATTACTTTTGCCCAGGCTGCCCTGGGTGATGAAGTCAAGATCAAGACATTTTACGGAACCGAAAAAATCAAGATACTACCCGAAACCCAGAACAATAAGATCATTAAGGTCAAGGGTAAGGGATTCAAGAATGTACACGGCTGGGGAAAGGGAGACTTCCTGATCATTATCAAGATCATCACCCCCCGGAAGATGACCAAAAGGGAAAAAGAACTGTTTAAAGAATTAAGAAAAATTGAAAAG
>DAOVIP010000366.1 GCA_030671465.1 Candidatus Aminicenantota bacterium
ATCAGGATCAGGGACATCCGCCCTTCGATTTCGGGTTTGGATACCCGGTGAAAGGCATACATATCATCCAGTTCTCCAATGTATTGAACTTCGGAAGGGCCGGCCACATACGTATGGGTCTTAAAAAACCGATCCTGAATCAGGTTCCGGGTTTTGACATTGGGCACCAGGTCGAATTTGTTCAAATCAACAGGGTATCCATTACGGTCATGGAAACCGGATTCTCCTCTAAAAACAGCCACCCTTTTTTTATCCCTCATGCTGAACAGTTTACACTGCTGGCCCTCCCGGGTTCTTTCGGCCTCCCGGACCAGAATATCACGGCTGGCCTTAAGAAAATCCTCATGGCGGGGATCAAAAATCTCGATCCCGAAACGTCCAAACAGGCTTCTGGCCAGATCGGCAGAGGCCTGCCCCAGGGTTCTGCCCAATGAATAAGCCTCAAGGGCCATGGCTTTTAAATTCGGTGTGAATTCAGTTTGCCGCAGGCTATCAAAAAAATTCCGGACCAAGGATACCAGTTTCCGGTCCACTTCAATATATCCGACCGAATAGCCCCGGGAATTGATATCCCAGGTCAGCTTTCTGAGTTTTCCCCCGGAATCAATATAATCGACATGATTGATTTCGTCGAAATCCGCATCATTGGTCTCCAGCCAGTATACCGCCCGGCCCTTGATTTTCCTGGCCAGGCACACTGCCCCCAGAACTTTGTAAGTGGTATACAGGGGACCGCCCAGCAATCCGATTTGCTGGCCGGTAACAACGGTCTTATTCAATGTCTTTTTTTTCCATATATGATCGTGCGTTCTGCATGTTCCTGCCATTGATTTCCCTGGTAATCACCAAAACATCCCGCGGTCTTGAAGCCGGCCTGCGTGAACATGGATTCCAGTTCATTCCTGGAATAGAGTCGCACCGACTCCCGGTAGCGCTTCTCTTCACTGCCGTCAAAAAAAATGATATCCTTGACGATTCTGTTTTTCACAATCTGACGCCTTTCAATCACCTGGCATGTCGAGGAAATTTCTGTAACTGTCTCAGACACCAGATTTTCCTCGATAAATCTGGGATTCAGAAAATCAAGCCAGAACCAGCCCCCATCAACCAGGGAAGATTTTACCGACTCAAAAACCCGGTAATTTTCGCTGTCCTCATTGAAATAACCGAAACTGGTAAAAAGGGACAGAATGATATCGTAAGTTCCCGGAATGGCACGCATATCACCCACAACCAGATTCAGGGGTCCGTATTTATTCAGTCCCTCATCGATCAACTTTCTGGACAAATCCAGTCCCACGGTCCGGTAACCCCGGCTATTCAACAAATGGGTATAGCGGCCATCTCCGCAGGCAAGATCTAATATGCGCTGGTCCTTTTTCAGGCCAACTGACCGTACAATCAAATCAATCTGGGCGTTGGCCTCATGGGAATTGCGATGCTGATACAACTGCAGGTAATTTCGATCAAACCAGCTCTCATACCAGGGAATCTCATTTTTCTGCATATTCATGATCGTGAAATCGGTCAGGGAATATTGTGCTCCCTCTTGTATTCCGCCCAGTTATCCTTGAGCCAGACAAAATCCTGGAAATTATTCAACCTGAGTATGAAGGGATTGCTTTTCCGCTCGATGCCGATGGTTGAAGAGGATCTCACTCCGTAATTGTGACCCGGCCAGATCCGGATATCATCCTCCAGTTTCATTAAATCCTTCAAACTTTCAAATTCCATCCGGGATGCAGAGGTTGAATAGGTGCCTCCGACTTTTCCCACAAAAAGCGTGTCCCCGGTTACCAGCTCCCGATTGATTTTCACACATATTGAATCTTCTGTGTGTCCCGGGGTATGTAGAAACAGTAGGTTTAATTCACCCAGGGACAACGATTGGCTGTTTTCAACCCGGATATCACCGGATACAACCGAAGCATGGGTCACAATGGCGGCCTGAGATTTTACTTTAAAAAATGAGTTGCCCCCGGCATGATCGGCATGCGAATGGGTGTTGATCACATACTCAACCCGGAGCTTTAGCTTTTTAACCCGGTCCCAGCATTGAAGCGGTTCCGGCGAGGGGTCTATCACTGCAGCCAGTTGTGATGTTTCACAGGCAACCAGATAACCGAAATTCCGGTCACCACCACAGGGGATCTGTTCAAATATCATTTTTGGTCCTTATTCAGTTTCACCAGTCACTGGTTAAAACTGTCATGAAAATGAAAAATTTCTACCATAATTCGTTAAAGAAAAATTATAATCAATAACCATCACACTGTCAAACAGCGGATCTTCTGTCAGATGAATTCTTTTACGGTTTCCGGTTGAAAGGGAAGTTGTCCTGTTCTATAATTACTTCAGCAGGAGGCAGCCGAAATTAAAAATCCGATCAAACCGGAAAAAGCCTGAAAAAGCCGGATGAACCTCAACCATCTATTGTCCTACTTCGAAAACCAAAGAGATGGATTCATCGATCTGATGAAACAAATGATCGCTTTTCAGACTTATTCAGGAGACCGGAAAGCCATAAATGCCTTTTCAGACTTTCTGGAAAAACTCTTTTCCGAATTCACATTAAAGAAAAAGCGAATTCCATGCCCCGGGGGAGATATTCTTGAATTCTCCTATTTTCCCGATTCCAATGATTTTATCGTTCTGTTGGCCCATATGGATACGGTAAAAGTCTCTGAAACGCCAATAAAAATAAAAACCATC
>DAOVIP010000348.1 GCA_030671465.1 Candidatus Aminicenantota bacterium
AGCCTCAGTCTGGCCTGGTGAGAGGACGTGATTGAATTAAAAGGACAGATCGGGAAATACAAGATATTAAAAAAACTGGGCAGCGGTGGGTTCGGGACCATCTATCTGTCCGAAGACACTTATTTAAAGACCTTGAGGGCCTTGAAAATCCCACACCGGATCGGCACTGAAACCGAAAAACTGCTTCAGGAATCCGTGCTTCAGTCCAAGCTCCTGGATCACCCCCATATTGTCAAGCTGCTCACCGTGGATATCATCGACGGCACCATCATCATGGTCATGGAGTACATCAAGGGAACGGACATTGAAACCCTGATCGATGAGGAGGAAAAGTTGAGCGTAAAAACCTCCCTTCATTACTTCAAACAGATTCTGTCCGCTCTGGAATTTGCCCACAAGCACAAAGTGATACACCGGGATATCAGACCATCCAATATTCTAATCGATGAAAAAAACAACATTAAAATCACCGATTTCGGTACTTCCACTTTGTTGAATGAAAAACAGTATGCCACCACCCGGATCGGATCTCCTCCCTATATGGCACCGGAACAGTTCGAAGGAAAGGCGGTTTTTCCATCCGATATCTATTCGGCCGGCTGCCTGTTTTACGAGATGGTCACCGGATTTCCCCCGATCGTCATGGCCAACCCCATGGAAATCTATAAAATGGCCAAGTCGGGGAATATTACACCCCTTATCAAGAAAAACACCTCGGTCTCCACCCGCCTGAACTGGATCCTGATGAAAACCCTGTCACCGGATTTATCCACCCGCTACAAGACGGTCACCGAACTGATCACCGACTTCACCAAAATGGAAGGCGAAAAAGAGGACAATGCTTTTGAGATCAAGAGCATCAAAAACCGGATCACGGCCCGAAACAAACGGACCGACTACGTCTGCTGGAACTGCCACAAGACCATGCCCCGTAAAATGAAAAAATGTCTCTACTGCGATACCGAACAGTAAATCCTATATTTCAGTGGTATCTCCCCTGGCCAGAATTTGTATTGAATTCACTTGGACTTATTCTGATTTGATTCCAATCGTTTCCGGTACCGGTCATAGAAATACAACCGGATTGAACTCAATACGATGGTAGTGGTAATCACAATATAAACCGTATCAAAGAGCAGGGATTCGGAAGTCAACCCCCGGCGGGCCGCGATCAATATGATAATCGCCGAAGCAATCCCCCGGGCAAACAGTGAATTGACCAGCATCCGATCCTTCTTCTCATAGCTTCTGGTTATCAGGGAAGACAGGTTCCGGAATAGCATTAAGGCCACGGCAATGCAGATCCCCAGAACCACAGCCCGGGTATTCCGGATATTCAGCAGCAAACCGATATACACGAAGAAGAAGGTTTTCAAGAAAAAAGACACCTCGTCATAGAACATCCGCTCCCGTTTGGTGACTACCGGTTCGATACCATCCTGATTGCTCTTGTCTTTTGATCCTCTTTTTCTCCGGATCCGGCTCAATAATTCCATCAGGATTTTGGAGTTGGCCAGCACAATTCCCAGAAAAAGGGCTGCGATGGCCCCGTTCCCCCCCAGGAATTCAGTGAGTAGGTAAACCAGAAACACATAGGCCACGGTGACCATGTAATATTTGTCCTTGTCCACAAATTTCTGTTCCAGAAATATCCATAAAAATCCAGCACAAATGCCGATCATGCCGGCAATGGCAAACAGGCTGGCAATTTCGGACAGCACATTTTTGACCAGCAACACATTTGAGTGTTTCAATTCTATCATGGTCAGGAACAGCACAATGGCCAGCACATCGGTTAAAGCAGCTTCCAAGGTCAATATGGAGTAAAGGTGCTTTCGGGGTTCGATCTTCTTTAAAACCGGGATGGAAAAAGCCGACGACACCCCGCCCAGGCAAAAACCAACCATGGCAGCTTCCAGCAGCCCAAAGTTCAGCACCGTCAACACCCCGGCGATGACCAAGACGGATATGGCAAAATTGAAAACGGCAATTTTAATTCCGGGGCCGATTCCCTCGGCAAAGGATTTCAGATCAATGGTGAGAGCCCCGTCAAATAACAGGAAAACCAGGGTCACGGTGATGAACAGTGGAGCCAGAACCGAAAGGGAGTCCGGTTTAATGATATTGAGCCGGCCGGGTCCCATCACAAAACCCAGTACAATCAGGAACAGGGTATCAGGGACACCGATCTTTTTGAAAACCAGTTCACTGATATAACCGAAAATGATAATCGATGAAACCAGTAAAAGAATAAATTCAACGGCCACGATATCAGGACATCAGTCTATCAATCATCTTTATCAGGGGATTTTTCAGGCGGTTCCTTTACAGTTTCCCTGCTCAGCCCGGATTTTTGCATGATTTGATCCTTCAATTCCTGGAAAAGGGCCTTGTTTTCTTTCAGCAGCTGCCTGGACGCCTCCTTGCCCTGACCCAGCTTATTTTCCCCATAGGAATACCAGGCCCCGGTTTTGGCAATGATCCCGTATAAAATGCCCAGGTCTATAATCTCACCCTCTTTGGATACACCCTCTCCGAACAACAAATCCACTTCCATGACTTTAAAGGGGGGGGCGACCTTGTTCTTGGCGATCTTCAAGCGGGTTCGACTGCCAACAATATCATTTCCGCTCTTAAGGGTTAAAATCCTTCTCACTTCAAGCCGGATGGAAGTGTAAAATTTCAGGGCACGACCACCGGAGGTGGTTTCCGGATTTCCAATAAACATGCCGATTTTTTGTCTCATCTGATTGACAAAAACAAAAACGGTCTTGGAGCGGGCCACAATGGCCGTCAGTTTGCGGAGGGCCTGGCTCATCAACCGGGCCTGCAA
>DAOVIP010000031.1 GCA_030671465.1 Candidatus Aminicenantota bacterium
ACAATCTCTGTATAATCCCCTGCTGAATCATCATGTTGGCATCCAAAATATCTTCCCGTTCCCGGATATTCTCGATGGCCATATCGATGGTTTCAAGCAGGTGATCCCGGGTCTTTGGCAGTATCCCATCCACACCATGATACACAATACCCCGGGGAGACCAGAGGTAATTGGTCACATGATCGCTGGCCAGTTCACATTGTTTCACCTTCAGTTTTTCAATCAACCTCCGGGTTTCCTTCAAGCGGCTGATTGGAGTAATGGGCTGGAAAGTTCCGGATTGCCATTCCTGGTAAAGCGGGGCAGCTAACACCAAAGACAGGGTTCTCAGGCGGATAAAATCGGGACCTACTTCATTGATGACCCGGGCGGTTCCATCCGCATGTTCCTTCCAGCGGGATTCACCGCCGATGCCGCACAGCACGTAATAACAGAGTTCAAAACCGGCCTTTTTAGCCACTTTTCCGCCCTTTATCATGATTTCGGGGGTGGCTCCCTTGCGGATTTGCTTTAATATTTGCGGATCTCCGGATTCCAGACCCAGGTGGAGCCGGTTAAGTCCTGCTCTATTCAACGCCTGCAATTCAGAGGGCTTTTTCTTTACCAGGGTCAGGGCCCGGGCATAGCCGGTGATCCGTTCCAGGCCAGAAAATTTCCCACGGATCAGTTTGACGATCTTCAAAATCTCTTCATGACACAAACTGTCCGAGTCCCCGACAAACACGGTCCGGCTGAGCGGGAATAGCTCGCCCATCATCCCCACATCGGCATTGATTTCATCAAAGGTACGCATTTCATACCGGTCATGCTTGTACATGCCGCAGAAAGTGCAGTGGTTCCACGGGCATCCTCTTGTCACCCGGAGCAGGGCCGAGTGGGCTTCGCTGGGGGGTCTATAAGGAGGAAAATCATACATTAAAAAATTATACACCCAACCGTACCCGAACACAAACACATTAATATTGATATTTTGACATAGGTAATTATAAACCCTATAATGTGTTTTTTTTGTAAATGAAGAGATAAATGGTAAAAGAAAAGATATATGATTTTATTGATGAGCGGGTGATTGTGATTTACGACCGCACCTTTCCCCTGTATATTATTCGGGGAGAGAAAAACTACCTGGTGGATGCCGGGCCCACAGCCAAGGTCCCGGAATTTTTTAAAAAAATAATCCACGTCTTATCCGAAAATGCAGGACCGGGGCAAAGTAAAATCGATGCTCTTCTGCTTACCCATTCCCACTGGGACCATATCGGAGGAGCATCTTACCTGCAGAAGCGGTTTGATTTCGAAGTGATGGCCTCGGAGCGGACCGTTGAACTGCTGCGAAAATCAAAGGTCATCCAGCTGATAGACCGAATGAACCAGGGATTCAAGGCCTTAATCAAAAACCGTTCAGACATTCATTTCACCGGATTGAATCAATTGGGATCACTGACCGGTGAGAGTGAGATTCCGGTGGATAAGGGGATGGAGTTGAAGGTATTCCCGGCTCCGGGACACACCAAATGTTCCCTGGCCTACCTGCTCACCCCTCAGAAAATCCTGTTCCCCGGGGATGCGGCAGGCTTAATGGAACCGGACGGCACCATCCGCCCCCTTTTTTTTTCCAGTTATTCGGACTATGAGAACTCCATTCGAACTCTACTGGACCTCAAGGCCGAGGTAATGGCCCTGCCGCACAATAAACCCATAAAGGGGAAAATCAAGGTCAAGTCATTTTTAGAGGCTTCGCTCCGAAAAACCAGAGAAGTCCGGGACACCATCCAGGAATACCTGGCAGAAGGTCGGAATGCTACCCAGGTATCTGAGCTAATCTATGAACAGGAATTTCCCAATATTTCCTTCATGGGACCCCGGAATATACTGATCATGAACCTGGAATCTATGGTAAGATCGGTTCTACATGAATTATCTGACGGATAATAGTCGTTTCGGATTTAGGATTTCGAATTTATCTATTTACCCTTTCCCAGTACCTCATCCAGTACTTTTTTCATCTCTTCAATGCGGTAGGGCTTGGCAACCACCCCGGAAAATCCGTACTTTTTATAATCAGCCATAATTGGATCATTTGAATATCCGCTGCTGACAATGGCCCGCAACCCCGGATCAACGGCTTTGATAACTTGAACCGCTTCACGGCCGCCCATACCTCCCGGGACGGTTAGATCCATAATAACTGCCTTAAAAGGTTCTTGGCTCTTCAAGGCACTTTTATATTTTTCAATTGCCTGTTCACCATTTTTAGCCGTTTCTACCGAGTATCCGATCAATTGCAACATTTCTTGACCCACATCCCGGACCAGTTCCTCATCATCCATAAATAGAATCTTTCCAAGACTGTCTTCCATGTGTTGTACCTCCTCATTTTTCCGTGGCTGATTCCTCTCTGCAGGAGCAGCCGGCAGGAACAGGGTCACCGTGGTCCCCTCTCCGATGATTGAATCTACCTGAATATCCCCATCATGCTTCTTGACAATCGAATAGGTAGTGGCCAGACCCAGTCCGCTGCCCCCGGTTTTGGTGGTAAAATAGGGATCAAAAATCCGGGGCAGGTTTTCGCTGGAAATCCCAGATCCCTCATCTTTCAAGACCATCTTCACAAATCGGCGGGACTGGCTTGAAAAAACACTGTCCGGCCCCACATGATTCTCCAGCCTCACTTCCAGCACACCGCCTCCAGGCATTGATTGAATGGCATTCATGACCAGATTGTTGACTGCCTGGGTAAAAAGGCCCTCATCAATTTCAACCGGCCAGACATCTTCCTTAAAACGGAATCGGGAGAGAATATTGGAACCGCTCAGGATGAGCCCGATAGACTCCTTTAAATAAGTATCCAGCCGGGTTATTTTTTTTACCGGTACTCCTCCCTTGGAAAAGGTCAGAAGCTGACTGGTCAAATCCTTGGCACTGATACTGGCTTTTTCACAGGCCTCCAGATGCTTGTAGACCGGACTGCCCTCCTCCAGGGTATGTTTGACAATCGATATATTGCCCAGTATCCCGGCCAGTAAATTGTTAAAATCATGGGCGATACCACCGGCCAGCAAACCGATGGATTCGATCTTCCGGTGTTTCAATAATTCTTCCTCTACTTTTTTGATTCCGGTGATATCCCGCAGCACAAAAATATGGCCAATGGTCTGTTTGTTCTTATCCCGGATAGGGGAAGCACTGAAATTAATCAGCTTTTTTTTACCTTTCCGGTCCTGAAATGTACCCTCATCGATCATGACCGGTTTCCGGGTTTCACGGGTAAAGGAGAATAGACCGGTTTTTGCTGACGGCAGGCTCTGGGTGTCCTGGATCTGAAACACATCATCAACCAGCCGGTTCTGAGCCTCCCCCTGAGTCCAGCCGGAGAGTTCTTCGGCAGCCCGGTTAAACATGACAATCTTTCCATTGATATCACTCACCACCAGGCCTTCGGCAATACTGGTCAGGGTAACCGCCAGCCTTTCCTTTTCATTCTGCAAATCCTTTTCGATCCGATTCCGCTCGGCAATTTCCCTTGTCAGCAGCAGGTTGGCATTGCGTAGCTCATTTGTCTGCTCGGAAACCAGTTCTTCCAGATGAGACCTGTGTTTTTCCAGTTCCAGTTCATTTTTTTTAAATTCGGTAATGTCCCGGCTGTAAACCGCCACACTCATCACCTGGCCTCCGGTATCCAAAA
This sequence comes from Candidatus Aminicenantota bacterium, assembly GCA_030671465.1. Lineage (GTDB taxonomy): Bacteria > Acidobacteriota > Aminicenantia > UBA2199 > UBA2199 > CAZOWT01. The sequence goes on from DAOVIP010000031.1 coordinate 3,686, forward strand.
CCGGGTAAATCCGGTTATCCAGCCAGAGATCCTCCCGTTGATCAATGTATTGAACCGGCATCCGGCTGTCCAAGGCCTGTTGATGATATTCCCGTCTTTTCTGTTTCAATTCGCCCTCAAAAAGGTCAAACACATTTGATCCCATGAGTTCGGCTTCGGTTTTACCCAGCCTCAGCACAGCCGTATTGTTGAGGGCAATGATTTTTCCGTCCCTATCCAGCAACAGGGCACTTTCGGTGGGGGCATTCAGCAGGGCCCGGGCGGTTTCCTCGCTTTTCCTCAATTCATCCTCCAGTCTTTTTCGCTGAAAAAACTCAGGGATATCAATGTGGTTTTCCGCAAATGACTGGTTGTAGGGATGGACTTTATACTTTTTGACATAGGACTCTATTTTTGAAGGGGGCGCCATGATAAAACGACAGTGTTCATCACCTCTGGCCCGACACTCCAGTTCCACAGCCACCAGGGGAATCCCGAAGCTTTCCTCACACCAGCCGGACGAATAACCACAGTTCATGATGCACACCGGAAAATCCGTTGTTTTCCCCTCTTTCATCCACACATCAGCCTCAAATGAAAAGGGGTGCTCATAGAGAAGATAATACTGCTCATCCGGGGTGGGATTCGAATCTTCAAAAATTTTTACAAAAGCCCACCCGGTATGGGCAAAATGAATTGGACCGGCCGAGAGTTTCTCAATCGGATCGGTCACTTTCATCTTGGAGTGAAAACTCCTGGCATCTGCCTTGCCAAGGGAATGGGCCAGGTCATAGAGAAAACCAGCGGCTACTTTGCGAGCATTTTCTCGGCCCCGGTCCTTGTAATGGGCATAGATGGTTTCAAAGAATCCTTTGGACATCGAAGCGGCCCGGACCAGTATGTAACGCTCATCATGAATATCAATGGTGCCTTTCTCGGGGTTCTCGGATTTGTTATTGAAATAATGCCGTACATACTCCTGGGCCCTGAGAAAAACAGGTCGTAAGATATCCGGTACGGAAACTGTGGTGCAATCCTGATCATCAATTGCTTCTTTATCAAGAGATCCGGGGTGAGGAGGTTGGCTGCCGCTCAATTCCAAGATAAGTTTCCGATTTTCTTCCCGCAGCCAATCCAATTCTTGCTTGAGTTTTTTTATGTCGTTATTCATCTACCGGGTTCCGCTTTTATAGGATATATTATATAATTTTTTTTTGATTTTCTCAATATTGATGTCAGCAGATCAAATTTCCATCAATACTTCTGATGCCGGACAATGGATCACCAGATCGGCCATCTCATCCAGAGGAGTGGTATCGATATTGATAATCAACAACAAAGACCCGTTCTGCTTGGCCAGCAGGGGGATCTGAGCGGCCGGATTGACCACCAGAGAGCTGCCTACTACCAGAAAGGTGTCACATTCACGGGTTGCCTGCCAGGCCGTATTCAAAGCCTCCTGGGGCAGAGGCTCCCCGAACAGAACCACATCCGGTTTCAGCAGTCCCCCGCAGCTGCAGAGGGGCGGCAGGATCTTTTCCAATCCCCGGTAGACTTCATCCATATGATAGCTCCGGTTGCATTCCAGGCAAATAATCCGGCGTGTATTGCCATGCAGCTCGCAAACCTTTCTCTGCCCGGCTTCCTGGTGAAGACCGTCAATGTTCTGGGTGATCACCTGAAACAGCGTGCCCTGCTGTTCAAGCCTCACCATTGCTTCGTGGGCCTTATTGGGTCGTGCCGCCTTGATTACCGGATAGCGCTCCTCTTTGAAAAAACGCCAGTAATAGGAGGGATCCTGGTTAAAATACTGAATGTCGGCATACTTGGACGGGTCATACTTGCTCCAGAGCCCCCCGGCCCCCCGGTAGGTTGGAATTCCGCTTTCAGCCGATAAACCTGCCCCGCTGAACACAACCAGATTGTGAGAATTCCGGATCAGTTCCTTCATCTGCTTTGTTTTTTCCGACATGACCAACTCTACCCCTGAACAAACATGTTGTGTCGTTTTTCATCCCCGATGGTGGTGGGTTCGCCATGACCGGTGAGAACCACAGTAGCATCCGGCAGGGTATACAGACGTGTCTTGATTGAGAGGATCAGGTCATCCATTGATCCCCGGGGGAGATCGGTCCTGCCGATGGATCCCTGAAACAGGGTATCACCGGCGAATACCAGATTTTCACTGGACAGGTATAAGCAAATTCCACCGGGAGAATGCCCCGGAGTATGCAATACCTTGAATTCCAGAGTACCCAGATTCAGGAGATCTCCTTCTGCCATGGTTCGATCGGGATCCGGCACCTGCTCGATCTGAAAGCCCCACTGTGCTGCCGATGCTTGTGAGTGGGCCACAAAGGGCAGGTCATTCTGATGAAGCAAAAAATCACACCCGAACACTTTTTTTAAAGGGGCAATGGCGCCAACATGATCAAAATGACCGTGGGTACCAATTAAAAAGTCGATCCGGAGTCCGGATGCCTCCACTCTCTTCACTATTCGGTCGGCTTCATCACCAGGATCAATGATGGCTCCGGACTTCGAGCTTTCATCCCCGATTATATAGCAATTGGCAGCAATGGGTCCCACCACCAGGCTTTCCAGAATCATGGTTATCCTCCTAAAGTTCCCATTATAACACAGATCAACTTGATTGCCTGAAACAGAAATTATATAATATAGACATGAAAACCCATCACTATATCGTCAGCGGAAGGGTGCAGGGGGTGTTTTTCCGGTACTATACTAAAGAAACCGCTGATAAGCTCTCAATCAAGGGCACTGTCCGCAACCTGTTTAACGGTGATGTGGAGGTTTACGCCCAGGGAGAAACTGCGAACCTTGAAAGCTTCGAGAATTTTCTCGGCCAGGGCCCCCCCTCTGCTGAAGTCAAAAACCTGATAAAGAAAGTGGTGGATTCTGAAGGAGAATACTCGGATTTTAGAATTGTTTATTGAAAAAATATCAAATTTCTATTGACAAGGTCCCGGATATATGATATGAATATTTATGTTTTACCTGATACCAGGTAGGAGAGATCATGCCACTGTATGAATATCAATGCCAGAAGTGTAAAAAGAAGATTGAAGTACTACAAAAAATAAACAGCGATCCCCTGACCGAGTGCATTTACTGCCATGGCTCGGTAAAAAAATTGATTTCAGTTTCATCTTTTCAATTCAAAGGAAGCGGATGGTATATTACCGATTATAAAAATAAAAACAATAATAACAGTAAAACCAAAACCAGCACCACAACTCCTGAAAGCAAAAAAAAGGACAAAGTTGAAAGTAAAAATGTTACCCAAAAATAGCCTTTCCATCTCTCCCCCCTTAATATAAAACCATATCTCCCACCTCTACCTTACAGGTCCCCCGCTAAATGGGGGACCCCTGCCTTTTACCCCCCTTACTTAAAATACAGTGGTGAATACTGATCTCCAGGTATGAAGAAAAATTGCTGTTAAAAAGATTCGGACCAGCCTATGAGTCCTATATGAAAGCCATCCCCATGCTCATCCCCCGCATCAAGTAAGCGGCTTCATCTCTCCCCAGTTCTTGCCTTTTTTAAAAGTAACCGTTAAAGGTATTTTCAATTTTACCGCATTTTCCATTTTATCTTTGACCAGGGCGCATAATTTGGCTTCTTCATTCTCCGGGTATTCAAACACCAGTTCATCATGAACCTGGAGAATTAAACGGCTTTTCATTTCCAACAGTGGTTGAAAAATGTTTACCATGGCAATTTTAATGATATCCGCCGCACTTCCCTGGATAATGGTATTGATGGCCATGCGTTTTCCGTTTTCCATTACGGTTCGGTTGGAACTCAGTATTTCCGGGATGTCCCGAATCCGACCGGCCAGGGTTTTAACCTCGGGATTCTTTTCGGCATCCGCAATCACCTGCTCGATGAATGCTTTCACTCCGCTGAATTTTTCATAATAGCGCTCAATGAATTCCCGGGCTTCCTTGAAGCTGACCTCCAGTTCCTTGGAAAGCGAATAGGGACCGCTGCCATAGAGAACCGAAAAATTGATAATTTTGGCCCGTCTTCGTTTCTCCTCTGGGCTGAGAAAAGCATCATCCCCAAAGACATTATCAGCGGTATGCTGGTGGATGTCATGATCCTGCCTGAAAGCCTCCATCAATTGCTGATCTTCAGAATAATGGGCCATCACTCTCAATTCGATCTGGGAATAATCAGCTGACAGCAAATACTGGTTATTGGCTTCGGCCACAAAAGCACTGCGGATATTAATTCCGGCCAGTTCCCCGACCGGAATATTCTGCAGGTTTGGTTTTGAAGAGGACAACCGGCCGGTAGCGGTAACAGTCTGGTTGAAAGAGGTATGGACCCGCTGATGCCGATCACATTTTTTATTTAAACCGGTCAGGTATGTGGATAGCATCTTTTTATAGGTCCGGTAGTCGATAATTTTTTCAACAACGGGAAAGCCCTTCAATTCAGTCAAGACCTCAATATCAGTGGAGTATGACTTGGTTTTGCGGGTTTTCTTGGAAACCGGGAGGTTCATCTTTTCAAAAAGCAGTTCACCCAGCTGCTGGGAGGAATTGAGATTCAATTGATAACCGGCCAGGCCATATATTTCCTGCTCGGTTTCCTCTATCCGGCTTTCCAGTTTCCGGGAAGCTCTCTTTAAAAAATCCATATCGATTTTGACTCCGGCGAACTCCATCTCCAGCAGAACCCGGATCAGGGGGATTTCAATCTTTCGATACAAATCTTTCAACTGTTTTTGGGCTATTTTTTCAGTCAGGACTTTTCCCAACTGTAGGGATAGATACGAATCGTCGATACAGTATTGGCTGATCACCTTCAGGGGAACCGCTTCCAGTCCGATCTTCTGTTTCCCCTTGCCAGTCAAATCCGTGTACTCCAGTTGCTTGACCTGAAGCAATTCCAGGGTCAGATCCTTGAGGCTGTGAGTCCGCCGGTTAGGGAAGAGCAAGTAAGCCATCAGCATCGAATCATCATGAACACCCTTTACCTCCATGCCCTTTTGTTTCAGATGCAAAATATCAAATTTCAGATTATGGCCGGTTTTCTTAATCTCCAGACTTTCAAAAACATCCTTCAGTTCCGTTTTAAAATCCGAGAAATCGAATTCAACCCCAGGATCCGGCTCAGACGGATACCTAAAGGGCAGGTAGAAACCGCGATATTCAAATGAAATAGAGAGACCGACAATCTCTGAATCGAAAAATTCAATGCCGGTGGTCTCTATATCAAAGGCAAATTTTTTTTCTTTTAGAATTTCGGATCTCAACGCTTTCAATTGATCGCGGGATCTAACCAGGTTATACTGGATTTTGAGATCGGTCCTGGAGTTTTGCCCTGGGTTTTCCAATCCCTTGATCAAACTGTTGAAGGATAATCTCTGGAAAAAGGATATCAATTTGGCATCTGTCCGGGGCTCAAATCTCCCGATGGAAATTTCAGCAGATAGATCTGGAATAGCCGAAAGATCCACCAGCTGCCTGGACATCCGGAGTAGATCCAGTCCTGACCGTATTTTTTCCTTCGTTTTGCCTTCCAAATTATCGATATTGTTCATGATTTGTTCAAGGGAACCATAGGTTTCAATCAACTTTTTTGCGGTTTTTTCACCAATCCCGGGAACACCGGGAATATTATCCGAGCTATCACCGGCCAGAGACAGGTAATCGACGATTTGATCCGGTAATACCCCGAAGGTTTCCTTGATGCTTTCGGCATCCAGCATCTTCTTCAATCTGGGATGATAAATATAAACATTGTCTCCCACCAATTGGAACAAGTCTTTATCCGCAGAAAAAATCAAAACCTGATGATGTTTTAATTGCTTGGATCGTGACAGGGCCGCAATGACATCATCGGCCTCAAATCCGGATACTGCTGCAGATTCAATCCCTCTCAGTTTTAAAAATTCCTGGACCTGAGGAATTTGATGCAACAACTCCTCGGGGGGTGCCAGTCTCTTGGACTTATATTCGGAGTAAATGCGGTGGCGAAAGTTTTTCTCTTTACTTTCAAATGCAACCAGAATACCCCGGGGATTGAAGGTCCTGATCAAATGTTCTACCCGGGTGACAAATCCAAAAACAGCCCCAGTGGGCTCGCCCTTCAGGGTTCTCATATTCCGGTTGGCATAGAAAGAACTGAAGATCAAATACATGCCATCAATCAGGAGGGTAATATCGGACATTGAAACTATCTCACAAAAAATTATTGATCCTGGGGCTCCGGTTCGCTCAGGTATTCGATAACCATCTCGTTGAGCCCCAGGTCATCAATGACCTGGGGATCCATGGATAATAAATGCAGAAATTTTCCTTCCTTCAATTCCGCTATGACCTGATCATGCTGGTTTTTCATCATGGTCTTGATCTTCTTTTTGGGATCCGGCTTGCCCAGCAAGTGGGCATAGGAGATTCTTCTGGACAGCAGTATTTCGCCTTTGTGGTAAACCAGGGTTTCAATGGTGGGATTGGACTTGCCTTTATCTTCGGTCTGAATATGAAACACTTCATCCCGGTATTTGATATCGGTATTAAATCCAATATTCACACGAATATGAT
>DAOVIP010000226.1 GCA_030671465.1 Candidatus Aminicenantota bacterium
ACAGAAAGGAGATATGACATGAAGATCGATTTAACCGGAATGAATATCCTGATTACCGGTGCCAGCCGGGGGATCGGCCAGGCCATTGCCCGACTGCTGGGAAGGGCCGGTGCCATCCTGGCCATACATTACCATCAAAATCAGGAATCTGCTCAGAAGCTGCAAAAAGAAATCGGTTCTCCGTCAGAGATTTTTCAGGCCGATCTGGCAGATTCTAAAAAATGTATTCGTCTTTTTGAGCAGGTTGAAGAAAAATTCGGACATATTGATGTGTTGATCAACAATGCCGGAATTGCCATTCAATCCCCGGTGGAACTGGAACCGGAGACCTGGATCCGGGATTGGGAATCCACCCTGAAGGTGAATCTCTCGGCTACTGCCCTGCTGTGTAAACTGGCCATCCGCCATTTTCTCAACCACAAGGGGGGGCGGATCATTAATATTGCTTCCCGGGCCGCCTTCCGGGGGGATACCATCGATTACCTGGCCTATGCGGCCTCCAAGGGTGGCATGGTCTCTTTAACCCGGTCCATTGCCCGTGGTTTTGGCAAACAGAACATCAAAGCCTTCCTCATTGCCCCGGGTTTTGTCCGGACTGACATGGCCCAGAGATTCATTGATTTCTATGGCGAGGAAAAGACCATTTCGGACCTGGCTTTAAATCGGTTGACCGAACCCGAGGATGTGGCACCCATGGTGGTGTTTCTGGCCAGCGGTCTGGCCGACCATGCCACCGGCGGCACCTTTGACATCAACGCCGGCAGTTATGTTCATTAAACGCTTGATTCGATTTGGTTCCTTTTGTGCGTTTAGAACTTTACTTTTAGGGAAAAAAAGACTACCATTATGCAAATATGAACTATTCAATTGTTGAGATTATTCAGGCCATGCTGGCCCCGGGGTTAATGATATCCGCCTGTGGCCTGTTTTTACTGGGTATGAATAGCAAGTATTCACTGTTGGTCAATCGTATCAGGCTCCTAAATGAAGAGAAAAGGAAATTGGCTGGTGGTGATCAAAAAGCAGAAACGAGAAAACGACTTGAGAGTATTATCCTGCAGATAAAAAAACTGAATTTCAGACTCAAGCTGGTGAGGAATGCGGTTTTTTCATATTCTGCTGGAGTGGCTTTTTTTATTATCGCTTCCCTGTTAATCGGATTCAAATATCTCACTCAATCGGGAAATGCTGCGTCCGTGGCAATGATCTTTTTCCTTTTGGGGATTATCTCTGTTTTGATTGGAATTGCTTTTGCGGCAAGGGAAGTATATAAAGGGTATAAAATTGTTGGCATTGAAATCAGTGAATCTAACAGTCTATAATCCCTGAAGCCAGCCCAAACCCCAGACCACCAGTTCTTGTAACATTTAAAATTGCAGATTACTAACTTTATAGGTGGTAAAATAAATGGGGGTAGGTCATAGGATTATTCTTCTGAAACCAATCACCTCCTTCATTGGTTGGATAGATCTGAATAAAAAATCCTTGAAGATGATGATCGGGTAACCATAATGATGTTAATGGGTGGCGGATAAGGTAGGATAACGCTTTTGCATGAAAAGTACTCCCGTTAGCGTTATAGCACCAATTATATCACTGATATATGCCGGGATAATAAAACCCGCTATTTTCATCTCTGGCCAGAACAGACAAATGGCAGCAAAAACCAGCAGAATGGTCTCCAGCATTGTTGCCCGTCTAAATAGGTATCGATCCAGAGCTGAAGAAAAGGCAAGCAGGCCTGCTGCACAGGTGATCATTGCCTGGACTACCTCCCACCAGGGGCCGTTTCCAAGGATGGGACGGTAGGCCATGATAATTGGCACGATATACAATCCCACTGCCATTTTGCAGGAGCTGAAGGCGGTTTTCATGGGAGATGCTCCAGCTACCCCTGCACCGGCAAAACTCGCCAGGCAAACCGGTGGTGTGACATTGGCGGCCTGTGAGTACCAGAAAACGATCATATGGGCCACCAGAAGGGGTACACCCATTTCCAAAAGAGCAGGACCGGCAAGTGTGGCCAGCACGATATAACTTGCTGTTACCGGTAGCCCCATACCCAGTACCAAAGAGGCAAGTCCGATCAGCAAGATGGCGATAATTTCAATGTTGTTTGAAAGTTGTAGCACCAAGCTACTAAAGTTTAGCCCCTGTCCGGTAAGGGTGACAATACCCACGATGATGCCGGCTGCGGCACAGGCTGTGGAAACCATGACTGCGTTTTTTGCTCCGCGTTCCAGGGCTCTAATGGTTTGTTTGAAGCCCATCCGGCTCCGCTTATGTAAGAAACTAGCCATATAGACACTCACCACCGCAACAAAACCGGCCATCATGGGTGACACATTATTTACCAGGGCAATTACCAGCGCGACAATGGGGAGGATGAAATGTATACCCTCCTTTAAGACAGTGAATAATTTGGGTAACTTTTCTTTTGGCTGACCCTTTATCCCGGATTTTTTTGCCTCAAAATGGACAAATAAAAGAACAGTCATATAATAAAGGAAAGCAGGTACAATGGCAATTTTGATAATTGTCAGGTAACTGGTTTCTGTAAATTCAGCCATCAAAAAAGCACCGGCACCCATGATTGGAGGCATCAACTGTCCTCCGGTTGAGGCTGCGGATTCTATTGCACCCGCCATATGGGGACGATACCCAACCTTTTTCATCATAGGGATGGTGAAAGATCCGGTTGCCACAACGTTGGCAACCGCCGATCCTGAAACTGATCCCATAAAACCACTGGCCACGACACTGGTTTTGGCTGGTCCCCCGGTAAAACGACCGGTAAGTGCGTAGGCAAAGTTAATATAAAAATTCCCTGCCCCACTCACTTCCAAGAATGCACCGAAAAGGACAAATATGAAAACAAATGTTGCGGCTACTCCCAGTGGTACGCCAAAAATCCCTTCTGTTGTTAAAAATAATGTGGTGGCTATACGTTCGACACTGTATCCCTTGTGGGAAAAGAGGTAAGGCATGTACGGACCGATGAAGGCATAAAGGAGAAAAAAGGCGCAAATAATAGACATGAACCAGCCTATGAGGCGTCGACAGGCTTCCAGAACCAATAGTACTGCCATAACCCCGACCACAATGTCCATGGTAATCCAGTCTCCCTGCCTGCTATAGATTTCATTTAAATAATAGACAATGTAAAAGCAACAGAAAAAAGAAGCCAGCACCAAAACAATGTCGACCACGAACAAGGGGGTAAATTTACCTCCTGTTTTCTTCCCACCCAACGGATGCAGCAGAAAAGCAAGCACAAGGATTGCCCCCAGGTGGATGGAACGAAGTACAATTGGCGTGATAGCTCCCCAGACTGCGCAAAGCTGGAAGAGGCTAAATCCAACTGCAAAAACCGTTATCACTTTTGCGAATACTGCTGGAGGTGTCTCATTGGTTTGGGAAGATATGTTTTTTTCACTTTCACCGGTTTGACAGTTGATTTCTGCTGTCATCTAAAATTCCTCCACAGCCTCTTCAAGACACTGGTAGAGTTGGTGGATATTACGACCGCCTGGCCCGCCGCCATTCTGGAAAGATTCAGGCTTTTTCCCCTCCAGATAATGGTATGCTTCTGTTTCTCATCGGCTACCCTTAAAATAAAACTCCCGATTGGTTTATTGATATTTTCAATCACCTGATATTCTCCCCTCCGGGTCAGGTGACCATGACCTGGCCAATGTCCCATCCCTGCGGCAAAAGCAACAAACCGTTCCTCCTGTATGTAGATTTTCCCCCTGTTGTCTATACGGTGCTTTTCCCAGATAGGGCATCCGTTGACAGAATGAAAATAATGCAAAGTGAAGGATTCTCCCGGCTGGATAGGAAATGCGAGAAGGGGTGGCCCACCGCTTTTGGGGCGGATGGTCAGTTGGAAACCACCAGGCAGACACTGAAGAATTATGATAAAGATAATGACCATCAAACCGGCTGCCAAAATTAGAGCAGGTATTGTTTTCACTTTTTTCATTTGCCCTTTTTGTTGAGTATGAGTTTTTCTGGAATGGAAAATCCTTTTTCCCTAAGGTATTTTATGGTTCCGGTATGCAAAGGGATGGGCGAGTGTTCTATGGTGTTTTTCATTGTGGTAAACCGGGCATAGGGATGAACT
>DAOVIP010000271.1 GCA_030671465.1 Candidatus Aminicenantota bacterium
AAACAGAATGATTCGAAGTGGTAAATCCAGTGACAGGGTCAGTTTATAAGTGATAAAAGCGATCAAGATAAACAGCAGAACTGAAAAAATTCGGACCTGTTTGGGGTTATATTCGATTTTTCTCATCAGTCCAGTTCAAATTCCCTTATCCAGTTTTCATCGGTTTCAATGAAATCCTGTTTTTGCTTCTCGATCAAAAAATCTTCCAATACCAGGTAATCCATGTTGGTCCTCATGAAACAGCGATAGGCATCTTCGGGTGAATTCACAATGGGTTCCCCCCTGATATTGAAAGAGGTGTTGATGATAATCGGGCATCCGGTTAATTTGTAAAATTCCTGAATGACTGAGTAATAAAAAGGATTGACTTCCCGGTCAACGGTATGAATTCTTGCCGAGTAATCCACATGGGTAATGGCCGGAATATCCGATCGTTTAATATTCAGTTTGTCCAGGCCTGTCTTGGCCCTGTCCTTTTCCGAAATATTTTTCCTTTTTCCGTTGTTCAGATCATAGACCAGCAGCATGTAGGGAGAAGGATGGTTGAAGTCAAAGAAGTCCCCAACTTTTTCCACCAGCAAGGAAGGGGCAAAAGGCCGGAAGGATTCCCTGAATTTTATTTTTAAATTCATGATGGATTGCATGATCTCGGAACGGGCATCGGCTAGGATACTTCTGGAACCCAGAGCCCGGGGTCCGAATTCCATTTTCCCCTGAAAAAACCCCACCACTTTTTGATCTTTTAAAAGCTCTGCGATCCTTCGGGTCATTTCGGGCCGGGTCAATTCAATATGTTTTATATTATTGGATCCCAGAAATTGTGTAATTTTTGTTTTCGTATAGTGGGGGCCCAGGAATGAACCTCTCTGGCTGTCTTTATTTTCAATCACTGTTCGCGGATTTTTCAAGTGCCGGTACCAGACATAGAGGGCTGCGCCCAGAGCACCCCCGGCATCACTGGCTGCCGGCTGGATCCAGATGTTTTTAAAAATCTGTTTTCTCAGAATTTTCCCATTGGCTACGCAGTTCAGGGCCACACCGCCGGCCAGACAGAGGTTGTCGGAATTGACTAAGGTTCGGGTATGGATGATGATCTTTTCGATAATTTCCTCAATGGCTTTCTGGATCGATGCAGCCAGGTCCATATCGATCGGTCTGATTTTGGATTCCGGTCTTCTACGGGTGGTGTTGAACAACCTATCGAATTTTTTGTTGGTCATGGTCAGGCCGATATGATAGTTAAAATATTTCAGGTTCAGGCGAAAACTCCCGTCAGGCTTTACATCGATCAATTCCTTGAGAATGAGATCCTTGTATTTGGGTTTGCCATAGGGTGCCAGCCCCATCAGTTTGTACTCGCCGGAATTGACCTTGAAGCCGGTAAAATAGGTAAAGGCCGAATACAGCAATCCCAGGGAGTGGGGGAAGGAGATTTTTTGATGGATCTTGAAATCATTGCCAGAACCTTCCGAAATGGTTAGGGTATCCCATTCTCCGACACCGTCAACCGTCACAATAGCCGCATTTTCATAGGGTGAGGGGAAAAAAGCAGAGGCGATATGGGATTCGTGGTGTATGGTAAACAAAATGGGAATATCCGAGCTTCCGATTTTCTCCTTGATGATTTCCTTGATAAAAATCTTCTGCTTGGTCCAGATGGGGATGGCTTTTAAAAAGCTGATCAGTCCCCGGGGCGCAAACTGCATGTAGGTGGCCAGCAGCCGGTCCAGTTTCAGAAAGGGTTTTTCATAAAAAACCACATAATCCAGCTGGTCAACCTTGATTCCGGTACTGAGAAAGCAATTCTGCAGAGCTTGTTCCGGGAATTCGGAATCGTGTTTTTTCCGGGTAAACCGCTCTTCCTGGGCAGCATATATGATTTCACCGTCCCGGATCAGGGCCACGGCACTGTCATGATAGAAGGCGGATATTCCTAATATATACATGGAGTGAATTATAAATTGTTTTTGGGATGCTGTCAATAGATTTTTGTCATCTATTTAATCCACCATGGTTTTGCTGTACTCGGTTCCCACTGCGCCCTTCATGCAATAGGTACTGACCATAAATTCGGCCGAATGACGGGACTGAATCTCCAGGGCATCGGCCAGGCTGGCCTGGCAGGAATCCTGTATGGTCTTGAAAATGGCTTCCCGGGCCGCTTCGGTTCCCGGATCACTGATCTGGTCCAAGCCGCTGATTTCCCGGGGCAGCCCCTTCAATCCGTTTGAGTCCAGTTTACGCAGGGGAAGGTTGTGGTCGCCATCGGTGACGATATTCCAGACCGTTTTCAGGGATTCGTCCAGGTTTCCGCTAAAATCGGTTAGCCATCCCACCGTGTTTCGGGCCTTGGCAAATCGGCCTTCCAGCAACAGTCCGAGCAGTTTGGGCCAATCCCGGGATTGGGCCTTTCGGAAGGGCCAGTGGCAGCCTTCCATTCCCGGAACCACCGGCAGGGTCACCTCGGGCATACCCAAATCCGAATCCTCAACGGCAACCAGGTAATGGCAGTGCAGCATCAATTCCAGAAATCCGCCCAGGCAGCGTTTGCCGTTTATGAACCCGACTGAAAGCTTGAATTCCTTATACAGCCTTCGGGCAGTTTCTGACCAGGATTTGGAAACCTGTAGCCCGGATTCCATATTTTCCAGGGCCGGGAAGAAATCATTGGTGTCGGCACCAATCATCTGGGTAGAGAGGTGGAAGTCACCGGTGACAATGACCCGGTCGATCAGGCTATTTTTCAGCCAATCAATGGCCCGGTTGAGTTCCTGATCAACATCGTGGTTGTAGCTTTCACGACTGATGGTAATGATCCCGATGTGGCCGTCATGTTCGGCATTGACGTACAGTTGCTGCCAGTCAGGTTCATTGATCTCTTCAAATACTTCAGGGTGCCAGGCTTTTTGGGCAGCTTCCGGGTGCAGAAGGTGGTAGTCCTCGACTATTTTCCTGGAAGCGGTAGTGCCCAGGCTGCGGATCTCGGCCAGTATTCCGTGTCGGAATTGGGCGCAGAGTTCGCCAATGGCATTGATGTGGGAGAGATGGGCCCGTTTTTCGGCCAGCAGCAGACTGGCCATCTGAAACATCGGTCCCATGATCCGGGTCCTGAATTCCTGATGTTCAGCATCGTCCAGTGTCCAGTTGATCATGGGGCGGCTGTGATTCAGTGGGTACCAGTTCTGACCGCTTTCTTTGCGTTCCACCAGATCGGAGGTGGGAGTGAAGAGGTCTCCGTATTGCTGACCCAGATGGTGCAGGCAGGACCAGGTCAGGAAATTGGCCCCCTTGGCCCCAATCACATCATGGGCCCGGAAGGGATTGGCCCCGATCATTTTACGGATATATTTGTCGATTTTCCAGAAGGGCATATTGGAAGCCTGGTAGTAGCGGAGCCCGGTTAAGGCCAAGCCACAGAATAAAACATCGAGAACAAAAGACCAGTGATCACTGACCGGGATTGGAATCATTCCCAGAGCCCAGAACAGTTGGGTGATGGCTGAGGGGCGGGGTTCGACCACTTCCCAGATCTTGTTGATTTCATGGGGAAATGCCGGGTGGGCAA
>DAOVIP010000202.1 GCA_030671465.1 Candidatus Aminicenantota bacterium
CAAAAATTGGATATAGCAGCTGTTATCATAAATTTTAATGGAGAACATTTTCTCCATGAGAACTTAAAATCATTACTCAACCAATCAATCGCCTTCAAGCAAATCATCGTGGTGGATAACCACTCTACGGATAACTCATTAACAATCATAAATGAATTTAAGAAAGTAAAACCAATCGAAATGAAATTCAATTCCGGTTATGCCAGCGGTTCAAACATCGGAATATCACTCTGTAGCAGTGATTTAATCTTACTGGCCAATTCAGATACCTATTTTGACCGGAATTTCAATGCCCATGTCATAAAAAAATACTCCGAGGATGCCAGCATTGCGATGCTGTCACCATTGATTCTACGTTTTGGTGGGAAGCGTATCGATTCTGCCGGTCAGACCTATTCCCGAGCGCTTTATCCCCGGGAAATCGGCTACAATCAACCATTAGGTAAAATAAAAATCAAGGAAGGACCTGTGTTTTCCGTATGCGGTGCGGCCACGGTTTTCAAGCGCACCGCATTGGAGAATCTCAAGATATTTGATGAATATTACGATGAAGACTATTTTTGTTTTTGGGAAGACTTTGACCTGGGCTGGCGAGCCAACCTCTATGGATTGAAAGTCTATTTTTATCCACAGGCAATTGTCTATCACTACCGCAGTGGAACACTTGAAAAAAAATTTCTGCGTCGCCTGTCACTGTCACTGGCCAGAAGCCCGGAAATAAAATTTCATCTGATTAAGAACAGGTACCTGACCCTGATAAAAAACTTTCGCTGGAAACGTTTCTGGTGGTCTATTCCCTTTATTATTATTAAAGATTTCATCTGGGTGGGCACATTGACTTTGAGTTCTCCAAAAATTATAATAAAATTAATCATGTCCTATAAATATCTGAAAAAAGCCCTCAAGAAAAGAAAATTAATAAAAAAAAATGAATGAAATTATCCTCATTCTTTCATTTGTTCTTTCATTCTTTTTAACCATTTATGGAACCCCGATCGCTCAAAAAGTAGCCCATCGGTACAATATAATGGATTTCCCCGATCAAAAATTAAAACAACAAAAACAACCGGTCCCCTACCTGGGTGGGATTATCATTTACTTTGCCTTCATATCTCCGGTCAGCCTGTTGTTTCCCTTTAATAAAACATTATTGGGCATATTGTTTGCCAGCTCTATTCTACTTATTGTCGGTCTTTTTGATGACCTGAAGGCGATGACCCCCATCATTAAATTCCTTTTTCAGGTCATTGCCACGTTTGTTCTAATCCGAAGCGGAATCATAATCAATTTAACCTTTCTCCACCCCTGGGTAAACTATATACTGTCATTCATTTGGATCATTACCATGATAAATGCCATCAACATCATCGATATCATGGATGGTCTGGCCACATCAATTACCTTTCTGGCTTCACTAACCATTTTTGTAATTTCCCTGTATAATCAACAATTTCTTATTTCAATTTTATCCATCAGCCTGGCTGCATCATTACTGGGTTTTCTCAAATTTAACTGGGAACCCGCCAAAATCTATTTGGGAGATTCCGGAAGCATGTTTATCGGAATGGTGATCGGATCACTGACCATAATGAGTGATTACAGCAAATACAATGACCTGGGATTTATTTCCGGTTTTTTTATCCTGAGCATCCCGCTTTTTGATACGATATATGTCGTGATTCTGCGAATTTTTCAAAAAAAATCTCCTTTTTTCGGAACCAATGACCATTTTGCCTTACGGCTAAAAAAAAAATTCCGATTGTCAACTATCAAAACCATCTGCATCTTTTTTGGTTTTCAACTGATATTGATGTTAATCGTATTTCTCAATTTTTATACCAACCCGACCATAACCATTATTTCAACTATCTGTATCATCCTTGTCTTCACCCTGATGGGACTTTGGCTGGCCGAAGAAAAAATGGAATAGCAGGTCTCCCATGCTGATCATAATCGGCGCCGGAATTTCTGGTTTGACGGCAGCCAATATTCTCAATAAAAAATTTGTGGTACTCGAGAAAAACAATTCCTGCGGGGGCCTATCAACCCAGTACAGATCAGAAGATTTCTGGTTTGATTATAGCGGGCATTACTTTCATTTTAAGAACAAAGCCTTAATCAAAACCTATCTGGAGAAATATGCCACCTTTAGAAGTTACAACCGGAAGAGCAAAACCTACATCTTCAATAAATATATCCCCTTCCCCATTCAACTTCACCTGTCTCATCTACCCAAAAATTTGGCCCGGCGTATTTTAAATGAATTCCCGGAGACTCCTCGAACCGATTGCCCGAATCTCGAAGCCTATCTCAAAGCCAATTTCGGTGAACAACTCTTTTGTAC
Source organism: Candidatus Aminicenantota bacterium (assembly GCA_030671465.1). GTDB lineage: Bacteria > Acidobacteriota > Aminicenantia > UBA2199 > UBA2199 > CAZOWT01. The sequence goes on from DAOVIP010000202.1 coordinate 2,345, forward strand.
TTTTTTCCAACCTTTTTTGGATAAATATTATCAAGCCAATTTAAAAGAAATTATGGCCACCATGGATAAAGGCAGCATTCCAGTACCTGACAAAAAATCAGTTATTCAGGGATTTAAGGGGAAATATTTTGACAACCAAGGGTATAATCCTGTTTTTTGGTACCCCAGAATTCCCCTGCGCCTTTTCATTGAGAATATGACCACCCCTATTAAATCCCATATTAAACTGAACGAAGAAGTCCTGAAAATCGACTGGAAGCAGAAAATGGTATTCACTCAAACCGCATCATACCCATATGAGTATATCATCAATACCATGCCCCTGAACCAGTTGTTGACCAGAATGGAACCCGGTCTTGATTTACCAGACCCGGCAAATCTTAAACATGTATCCACCCTATTTTCCAATGTGGTTTTGAAAAGGCAAAGGAAAAGGTTTCATTGGACTTATATCCCTGAAAAAAAGATACCTTTTTACCGGGTTGGATTTTATCCCTCTAGAAATCCGCCAATCTGTTATCTGGAAAAATCAATCACAAACACTTCAAACATCACTCACTCCCGGAAACTTGTTCAGGAAATTTCTTTCACCCTAAAACAATTGCAGATAATCCGGGAACCGGATGATATTCTTTATATTGATCACCGCATGATCCCGGTTTCCTATATCGTTTTTAATCTGCAATGGGTAGATATCATCCCCCCCACATTAAAAAAACTCAAAAAACTGGGTATTTATTCAATCGGCAGATATGGGACCTGGAATTATACATCCATGAGTGATGACGTTCAAATGGCCATTAATACGACAAACATGATCAATGAAAAATAGAAAAGACCGCATTCGAGTGGTTCACCTGATCACAAAAATGGAACTGGGAGGAGCCCAGGTCAACACTTTGTATACTTTTGAGTCTTTGGATCACTCAATATTCGAAACCTTTCTTCTCAGTGGTGATGGGGGATTGTTGAATGAAAAAGTAAAGAAAAAAGATGGTTTTTTTATTATCCCTGATTTGATTCGCAACATACACCCAGTCAGAGATATAAAGGCATTTTTTCAAATCAGAAAAAGATTAAAAACAATCAAGCCCCATATACTTCACACCCACTCATCAAAAGCCGGTTTTCTGGGACGGCTGGCTGGCTTTTTTGGTAAAATTCCGGTCACCATTCATTCGGTTCATGGTTTTTCTTTTTCACCTTTTCATTCATATTTGAAAAGGTTTATTTATTCCAGGATTGAAAAAATTGCAGCCCCATTTACCACTCATTTCATATTTGTAAGCCAGCAGGATATCCAGACCGCCAGGCAACTCAAATTGATTGCCAATAATTTCAGCCTGATTCGAAGCGGATTCCCAGTCAGAGAATTTGAAAAACCAGCACTGAATATGGTCGCTTTGAGAAAAACATACAATATAAGCAAAGACGACTTTGTCTGTGGAATAATCGCCCCGTTCAAACCCCAGAAAAGCCTTCATCATATTATTGAGATTGCCGCTATGATTGCTAAGTTAACTAAGAATATTGTGTTTTTCATCGCTGGAGATGGTGAACTTCGGGAGGAGCTGGAAGTAGAAATCCGAAAAAGAAACCTTGAACACTATTTCCGGATGCCCGGATTTGTCTTTGATATTGCTTCAGCAATAGAATTATTTGACTGTGGATTATCCTGTGCCCTCTGGGAAGGATTACCCCAGAGTATTGTTCAAATGAGAATAAAGAAGAAACCGGTTGTAGTCAGTGACATCCCCGGACATCGGGAGATTATAAAGAACAACCAAAATGGATTTCTGGTAAAAATCGGCGATTACGAACAATTCAAGGAGAAAATCTTATTTTTGAAGCTCCATCCAGAAAAAGCAATGAAAATAGGGCAATTTCAAGATGATTATTCAGAATGGAAAGCAGAGAATATGGTTATAAAACAACAGGATCTATATATAAAATTGGTGGAAAAATATACCAGAAATGAAGCAAGTGCCCAATCCTGCAAGAAACATTGATTTTTGTTGTTTTACATTAAACAAAGAAAATGATATCCGATGATGATCTGATTCAGTCTATAAAAGAAGGCCGAGATCAGCACTTTGAAACCCTCATAAACCGATATAAAAAACCCATACTCAATTTCATCTTTAAAATGATTTATG
>DAOVIP010000188.1 GCA_030671465.1 Candidatus Aminicenantota bacterium
AAATTGTTACTTTTTCCCAGCTGAACAATTGAAAACAATAATCGACGTTTTTCCACCTCTTCCAGGTCATTGATCCGGTAGCGGTTTAATTGATCAAGATTCATTTTTATTTTGAATTCCTCGTACTTTTCCTCTGAAATGCGGGTAATCCTCCTCAGAAAGCCCATGATATCTTTGATTCTGATCACCGGAGGCCAGTCGCTTTCCTTTCCGATATAAACCAGGTTTCTTCTGAGAGATTTCAGATCGTTTAATATATTTTGTTGATTAACCATCACAGTTCCGGAAAAATTTCGTTCCCTTCCGGTAAAAATATTGATCAGATGGTTACTGACCCTTTCACCGGAGGACAACAATACAAACGTTTCCCCGGCTTTCACCTGCAGGCTGAGGTCACTGATTTCGGGAATTTTCTTTTTTAAAAACAGATTGTCAATCCTGATCATATCACCAGAGATCCTTTAAACCGATAATAAGCAAAAATAAATAAAGACATGATGTAAAGCAGGCTTAAACACACGCCCCATATAAAATAATCCGGGAGGAGGTTTCTGGAATAATAAATATTTTCTTCGCCTTTGATATACAACTCAACCTTTGAAAAATTTGAATAGAAGCGCTTATCAATATAAAACCGAACAAATCCCTCCTTCAGCTTCTGCAAATAATTGAAAAAATTAACAAAATTCTTGTAGCCTTTACTGCTGATTTCATTGCTTACCGATATATAAAAACTGGAGGGAACAATCAGGGACATTCTTTGAAAATTCCTGATATTCTTTCTCATATCGTTTTCCATGTTTTTTTCCAGGCTTTGAATTTTTTTCAACTCATTTTTCCAGTAGCTCTCCATTATATCCCTTTCAGACTGGGTGTTTTGAAGGGAATCCTTCAAAACCCCTTCCTGCTCTATGGCGCTCTTTTCAAAACCCATATGGGCCTGAAGTTTTTTCAATTCCAGATCATAGCCGGAGGTGATATTTTCGGCACTGGTGGCAATAAGGGATTGAATGACCCCGGGGATAAAAAAAACAAAAATAAACCATACCGAAATCACCATAATAAATCCGGCAAATCGAGATTTTATTGTTCCAGCAACCAGACCTATTATGAAAAAGAAAACCAGCATTATGGCCATGACCAGCAAATAGTAATAGAGATGACTGAATTCATTTTTCAAAAGTTGAATCCGGTTTATCCCGAGTAAAATAATCGAGCCGATTGTCATGAAAAAAAAGTACAGTACAAGCAACAACAATCGGGACCCGACAATGTAATAAAACAACTTTTTGGGTTGAATAAAACTGGATATAAAACGAATATAGTCTTTATTCAGGAAGGTTTCAAACCCCAGATAGAGCACCATCATGGTGCCAAACAGGAGGATGATACCGGCAAAATCTTTAAATCCCCCGGATTTTTCAGCAAACAGAATCCTGCCCTTGTAAGATTTATATATATTCAGAAGACTGGCCACATCCACATTGGATGACAATTCGGAAATAACCGTTGAATTGACAAACAAAACACTGAGGGGAGAGGGTACAAACTGAAGCCGGAACCCATAAGCAGCATACACTGCATAATTGATATAAAGATCCGTTTTTAGCCGTTCGGTCTCCAGGAATTTATCCTTGTTATCAATGATAGTCCGGTAGTGATGGATACCTACCTGGACAAAATACAGGCATAGCATCAGGAATAAGATTAAAATGACAATATTTCGCTTACTGAATACCCTCCTGAGTTCCAATAAAAAAACGGTGTATAAAGTTTTCACCGTTTAATAATAAATCAATTTTACATTATTTTCCAGTGACCCGATAGAAGATTCTGGCTGAATATTGCCCGAACAGCATGAATTCGGAGCACAGCCGGTTCAATTCCCAAATATCTGACATCTCAGGCAATGAAAGGGAATAAATGGCAATTTTTACCCGCTCCAGCTTTTCCAGGATATTTTCCACATCGGCCAGCACCTTATCAAATAACCCTCGGACATCACCATTCATCAGGAAGCTTTTGACCTGATCAAATTGTAAACCCATTAACTGTTGATTGTCTCTGAATTCCCGATAATTGAAAATGAGCAAATTGTTGATCACTTCCGGGTTATAGGGAGTGTTGGCTGCAATTTGATTTAGAATCAGATATTTCTCCCTGGCATTCTCCAGGTTGAAAATCGCCTGGTCAACCAATAACCGGGATTCATGGTAATCAATACCATTCAAATCCGACATTTCGATACGATCCGATAAGGCCAGAATCTCCGAATAGGCTTTCAGAAAATAGCCTGCCGCTTCAATAATGTGAGTCCGAATGGCCAGCCGACCCGTATCATCGAAGCTGCCATCAACCTGATTAAATACCAGTCTGGCATAAACCTGACCTGACCAGGCGGATAAAATAATGACCGCCAGCAAAACAACCAAAATCGGTTTTAAAACCTTTTTTTTCATCTGATTTCTCCTTTATGATATTTTTTTAAATTCAAAAATGAGAACATTGTATGTCTCACTTTTGAGTGTCATCATGCCGATTTAAATCTAAGGTGGTTTCATAAACTGGTTCATATTACCCTCCTTCTACCGAACTATTTTATGTCCAATTCCTGCCAATCAGATTTACAATATTTCAGGCAATCGTATCATAAATAGCAGAGCAATTTTGTTTCCAAAACAAGTAATAAGAAGGGAATTCCTTATACGGAAAGGCTTTTCAGAAACAGGTTATATTTTCAGCTTTCAGGTAAGTGTAGCAAATCGCTACAACTGAATCCGTAAATCTGTCATCATTGCTTTTATTCCTGTTCTATCGACAATTGATCAAATTGTTCCATTTTGATACACTTGATGGTAATAGATTGGTAAGAGGCAACAGATCAGAAGCTTAAAACTGTATTTTGAGCGTTTCGTTTCGCTACATTCAAAGGGTAATTCGGGGATTCCGAGCCCCCGGCTAGCCGGGGATCACTGCTCAGCCGGAACGGATCTCTCCTCTTTCAAAATGGTTCCGTTCTTTAAAAAAACCGTATAGACCGGCTGTTTTTCATTGTCCCGGAAGAGTTCCACCTTTATTTTTTCATCCTTCAATTTCAAAGAAAGCTTGATACCGGCATAGGCGGTGATTTTAAAAAAATCTTTACGGTCCAGACCGTCATACCGGATTTGGACATTGTTCTTTTCAGGTAATATCACCAAATCGATTATACCCTGGGTTTTGGTTAAATACCCCAAAACCCCAGAAACCAATTCCCTTTTATTTTCCGGATGGGTTCCTCTGCTAATTAAGATGAAGAAAACCGCAAAGATGATCACTAGTCCGACACCCACTGCATAAATCATCTTGTTAGACTTTTCCGGATTGATTTTCTGAAGTATTCGTTTCTTTTTTTTCCCCATTGGTATCCGGCTTGTTTTAGGGCACAACAATATTATTGAAAATTTCGGTTATAATGTCATCAGTGGTCATTTCTTCGGCCTCAGCTTCATAAGAAAGAATAATGCGATGCCTCAATACATCCATTCCAATGGTTTTGACATCTTCCGGGGTCACGTATCCCCGCCGCTTGATAAATGCCAGCGCCCTGGATGTTTCAGTTAAATAAATGGATGCCCTGGGCGAAGCCCCGAATTGAATCAGGTTTTTCAATTTTTCCAGCCCGGCCTCCTCCGGAAACCGGGTAGCAAAAACCAGATTGATGATGTAATCCTTGATGCGCTCATCCATGTAAACCATTTTATAGGACTGATTCATTCTGAAAACATCATCCCTGGAACAAATGGTCTGGACCGGCTGGAGTTCTGATCCGGCCATTTTCGTGACGATATCCTTTTCCTCTTCCTTGGACGGATATGTCACCTTTATCTTCAATAAAAAACGGTCTATCTGGGCTTCCGGCAGCGGATAAGTCCCCTCCTGTTCTATCGGGTTCTGGGTAGCCATCACCAGAAAGGGTTTCTCAATTTCATGACTCTTTTCTCCGATGGTCACCTGCAATTCTTGCATGGCCTCAAGCAGCGCACTCTGCACCTTGGCCGGGGCTCGGTTGATTTCATCAGCCAGGAGGAGATTGGTGAATAACGGTCCCCTTCGGGTATAGAAATCAGATGTCTTGGGGTTAAAAACCAGGGTTCCGGTCAAATCGGCAGGCAATAAATCTGGAGTAAACTGGATCCGGCTGAAATTCAAATCCAGTACCTGGGAAAGGGTTTTTATGGACAGGGTTTTGGCCAAACCCGGAACACCTTCCAGGAGAATGTGTCCGGAAGTGACCAGGGCAATAATCATCCTTTCCAGCAAGATTCTCTGACCAACAATGATCTTTCCCATTTCTGACAATATCCTTTCAACAATTTCACTTTCCTCTTTCACTTTTTCATTGATGAAGGTGATATCTGGATCCATATTAATCTCCTCTTAGATTTTTCTGTCTGAAATCTTCTCCATTGATCTCAACAACCCGGGTCATTTCATACAACCGGCTTCTGATTCGATCACCGATTCGCTGGGTCAGTGATTCTTTTCCGTCGGATGGATCATCATAAAAATTGGTGGCACACACTGTCGTTTTTTTCAGGTTGTAACGCCTGTTGAACACATAGTAAATATTGTCATTTACCCAGGGGCTGACTTTTGAAGCCCCCAACTCATCGAATAAAAGCAATTCAACTGCGACCAGGCGGTTCACTAATTGATTAATGGCCTGGAAATCCCTGCTGGCATGATCTTCTCCGGTTTTCATCTCCCTGACCAGGTCATTCCAGTCAATATA
>DAOVIP010000211.1 GCA_030671465.1 Candidatus Aminicenantota bacterium
CTTCATCAGCAATAATATATGAATCTTACAAAACCGGTTGGAAAAGCCACAAGTATTATTGCCATCGGAAATTTTGATGGCTACCACCTGGGCCATCAAGAAATTGTCCAGGCCTTAATGAAAATAGCGAGGCAGAAGAAACTGGTTTCCATTATTCTGACTTTTTCCCCCAATCCCAAACTCTATTTCAATCCGAAAGAGAAATTAATTATTCCGGAAGCCGAGAAGAAGAAATTATTACAGTCTCTGGAGATTGACCGGGTGATTGTTCTGGATTTCAAAGATTTTTACCAGATGGCCGGTGACCGGTTTATCCAGGATATATTGTTGGAACGGTTCAATATGGCCCATATTGTGTTGGGGAGCAATTTCAGATTCGGATATGAACGTCAAAATGATATTGATTCTCTTGAACGGTTTTCTCACCAGTATGGTTTTGGTCTTTCGGTGGTGGAACCGGTATTCCTGAAGGGTATATTGATATCCAGTTCGCTGATACGCCAAAAATTAAATGAGGGCAGGGTTGAAGAAGCCAATGAAATGTTGGGTAGGGAATATTTCATGGGAGGAAAGGTTACCGGTGGAGAGAAGAGGGGGAAGCAGCTCGGATTTCCAACTATTAATATAAAGGCTGCCAACCTAATCCTGCCGACGGGAGTTTTCAGAACCCGGGTGGAAATCCATGGAAATGTATATGATTCGGTTACCAATATCGGTTATCGGCCTACTTTCAAGGAGAGAACCATGGCTATCGAAACCCATATCTTTGGTTTCAATGAACGGATATACGGAAAGCCGGTTCGAATTTTTTTTCTGAAGAAGATCAGGGATGAAATTAAGTTTCATACCCGGCATGAACTGGTGGAGCAAATCAGGAAAGATATTGAAAAAATTACGGTTGACAAAGGTGTGTAATTTTGATATGGATAAGAGTCTATTTTAAAATTAGCCATGGTCAGAGATTGAAACCGAAAAGGATATCATGAATTTGACTGAGGACTAGGGGTGTTTAGACATGATAGATGATTCCAATAACATTTCCCCGATAACGGAGAAGACCGGGAATGGGATTTCAAAGCCAAAAGTAGTGGAGGACGGAAATGTATCAAAAAAAGAACTGCTGGTTAAATTCAGCATCACTGTCCCCGGGCAGGAAATCAACCGGCAAATTGATGAGGTGGCCCGGAATTATTCCACTGATATCAAGTTACCCGGTTTCCGAAAGGGAAATGTACCGGTCGATATTATCAAAAAACGATATAACAAAGCCATCAGCGATGAGGCCTTGAATAAGATTGTGGAGCATTTTATTTATGAGAAAATTCAAAAAGATAAATTGAGAATCGCTTCCCGGCCCATGATCGAAAAGTTGGATTACCAGGAAGGGCAGGATCTGAAGGCCGAGGTAATGGTTGAGGTGTTCCCGGAAGTAAAGGCTCCTGAACTCTCTAAGCTGGAAGTTAAGGTTTTCAAGAAGGATCTGAAGATTGAACCCTTTGATGAACAAAAACAGATCGAAGCAGTTCTGGAAAGAAACAAGAGAAGAATTCCGGTAAAAGACAGACCGGTTGCAAATGGTGATATCCTGATTCTGGTGATCCAATCAAAGTTTACGGATACCAAGAAAATGCTTAAGAAAAAAGAAATGACCTTCACGGTTAATCAGGATTCAGACTCGGAGATTGCTGATTTGTACTCGGAGATCATCTCCAAAAAAATGAATGAAAAAATAATTTTTAACCGAAAGTATCCCGCCGATTATACACGAAAAATATGGGCCGGGAAGACACTTGAGCATTATGTGGAGATCAAGAATATATTTGAGCTGAAGCAACCGGAATTCGATGCTGAGTTTTTAAAATCCATTGGATTTGAAGATGAAAAATCATTCAAAGAAAAACTAAAGCAGGAATATGATCAATATGAGAAGTCACAGAAAGAGGAGAAAGTTAATTCCTTCGTTGTCGATAAGCTGACCACAATGGTTGATTTTCCCATACCCCAAACCATTGTGGAACAGGAGATGTACCGGATTCAATCCCAGCATGCCCCCCTGCTCAAGGAGATGGGTGAAAAAAAACAAAAGGAATACCTGGATTCAATGATTCAGGATGTGAAAAAAAACATAAAATTCTCTCTGATATTCGATGCCATTCAACGGGAATTCAAGATTGAAGTCAACAATGATGAGCTGGAGAAAGAATACAAATTGATTGCGGAACGCAACAATTTCCCTCTGGCCGAAGTCAGAAAGTACTACCTTAATTCGGATGAGAAGGAAAAATTGAAGGAATCATTGCTTAGAGTTAAACTGATGAGTTTTATCAAGGAAAAAGCAAAAATAAAAGAGGTTTGACATGGCTTTAATACCTGTAGTTATTGAACAAAGCGGTAATGTGGAACGGGCCTATGATATATATTCCCGTTTATTGAAGGACGGTATTATATTTCTGGGATCGCCAGTGGATGACAACATTGCCAATGTGATCATTGCTCAGATGCTATTTCTGGAGGCTGATGATCCGGAGAAGGATATCTCACTTTACATCAACTCCCCCGGAGGGGTCATCAGTTCGGGCATGGCGATATACGATACCATCAAATTCATTAAAAACGATGTGGTGACCATATGCATTGGCCAGGCTGCATCCATGGCTGCAATTCTCCTGGCTGCAGGCTCCAAAGGAAAGCGCTTTACCTTGCCAAATTCAAAGATCATCATTCACCAGCCCATGGGAGGATTTCAGGGGCAGGCAACCGATATTCTGATTCATGCCAAGGAAATGAAAAAAATCAAGGAAAATACCATTAAAATTCTATCCGAACTTACCGGCCAGAAGGTATCTCGGATCGCAGCTGATATTGAACGGGATTTTATCATGAATTCACAAGAAGCACTGGAATATGGTATCATTGATAAAGTGATCACTGAGAGAAAAAAAATAAAAACAGAAAAAGATGAAGGATAAAACCGGAAAAGAATCCAGGTGCAGTTTTTGCGGCATTCCACAGTCCAGTGCCTATAAATTGATCGCAGGTCCTGATGTTTATATCTGTGACGAGTGTACCAAAACCGCTTATCATCTTATATTCAAATCCATTGAAGCGTCCAAATCCACGGAGCAAAAAAAGCAGAAACCCATGGTACCCAAGGAAATCAAGAAAAAACTGGACCAGTATATCATTGCTCAGGATGTGGCCAAGAAAAAGCTGGCAGTTGGCGTTTACAATCATTACAAGCGCATCCAGCATGATGATCGGCTGGCTGAGATGGAGATCAACAAAAGCAATGTGCTGTTGATCGGACCTACTGGTACCGGTAAGACCTTGCTGGCTGAAACCCTGGCCAAGATTCTGGATGTGCCCTTTGCCATTGCCGATGCCACCACTTTGACCGAAGCGGGCTATGTTGGTGAGGATGTTGAAAATATCCTTTTGAAACTGTACCAGGCTGCCGGGGAAAACAAAGAGAAGGCGGAAAAGGGAATCATATATATCGATGAAATTGATAAGATATCCAGGCGTAGCGAAAATCCGTCCATCACCCGAGATGTGTCGGGTGAAGGGGTACAGCAGGCACTTCTGAAAATTATCGAGGGTACTGTGGCCAATGTGCCGCCCCTGGGAGGGCGGAAGCATCCCCATCAGGAATTCCTGAAAATAAGCACCCACAATATTCTGTTTATTGTCGGCGGTGCTTTTGTGGGTCTGGATAAATTGATCAAATCCAGAATGAAAAAAAATACAATTGGATTTAATTTAGAAAAGCAAGATTCTGAAATAAAAAAGAAAAATATTTTTCACAAGGTACATACCGAGGACCTGATTCACTATGGACTTATTCCGGAACTTGTGGGGCGTTTGCCGGTGATTGGAATTCTTGACGAGCTTGACCAGCATCAATTGTATCGCATTCTGACCGAACCCAAGAATGCCATTACCAAGCAATTCAAATACCTATTTGAACTGGATGGGGTTGAAATTGAATTTTCCCAGGATGTCCTGAAGCGTATTGCCCGGGAGGCCATTAACCGTGAAGTGGGGGCAAGGGGATTGAGAGCCATTTTTGAAGAATTGATGATGGACCTCATGTTTGAAATTCCTTCAAAAAAAGAAAAAATTGATAAAATTGTAATCGATTTTGAATTCCTGAAAGGGAAAAAATGGATAGCCTGAAAAAAAAAGAATTTATGCTCCCGCTGATTCCATTGCGGGAATTGGTTACTTTTCCGGCCACCATCATTCCCATTCTGGTGGGCCGTGACTGGTCGATTAATGCCCTGAAGTATTCCATGGAAAAATACGATAATTTCATATTTTTATCGGTACAGAAAAATCAAATGAGTGAGATA
>DAOVIP010000421.1 GCA_030671465.1 Candidatus Aminicenantota bacterium
ATGTTGACCTTTATGCTGTTGTCCGGCCTGTTCACGCCCATCGAGAACATTCCCCCCGGATTGAGGATTCTGGCCGACATCAATCCCATCCGCTATTTGATCAAGATCATCCGGGAAATCTTCCTCAAGGGAAACGGCATTGAATATTTTTATAAAGAGTTGCTCTACCTGCTGGCCATAGCCTCGGTTACCGTGACCGTTTCGGTGATCAACTTCAAACGCCTGATTTCAAAATAACCATCTATAATTTTACCCCTTTTCAGTGAGGTATACTCCAATTAAAACGGCCAGGGCACCGACAAACAAATTGAATCCGATGGTTTCCTTCAGATAGATCGAGGCAATGATAACTGTCATGGGGGGGATGGTATACAGATATACCCCCACTTTCTGTGATTCGGTTTTTTCCAGGGCATAAAAATACAGCAGGGTGGCCAGAAAAGAACAGGTAACGCCCAGAAAACCGATTGCCGCCCAGGCCCGTGCCGGAATGGTTAACAGCGATATTGAGGCCTGATTCATTTCCATTATCCCCAGGGGTGCCATATAGATGGCGCCCATGACGGTGACCACCGTGGTGATATCCAGTGCAGACATCTGCCGGGTCATGCGCTTGCCCATCACCGTAAAAACAGCCCACATCAAAATACTGGAAAACACCAGCAGGTCACCCAGCAAATGGCCCTTCAGTTTGAAAGACAGCAAATTGTCGATACCCATGACCACCAAAACCCCGGCCAGGGCACACCCGATCCCCAATGCTTTTTTCCAGGTGATCCGTTCATTCAGAAAGATAACCGCGATAATGGTGATCAAGCCAGGTCCGGTGGCCGCATAAATGGAAGCATTGGAGGCAGTGGTCATTCCGATCCCTTCGGTTTGAAGCCAGTAATGCAGTCCGGTACCGAACAGGCTTAACACAAACAACTTCCCTATCCAAACCGGATGACCAAGTTTTATTCCGGACCGCCGGACCAAGAGCCATAGTAAAAAGCATATTCCGGAAATGATCAGACGAAATGAGACCACACTTAAGGCTGGAACCGTTTCCAGGGCTACCTTGGTAGCAATGAAAGATATCGCCCAGAAAAAACAGGCCACCAGGAGTGCGATTTTTGATGTCAACGGTACCTTTGTTCTTTTGGAATTCAAGATTCAACCTCTTGGTCTGACAAAATACATTCTACCAAAATGGCAAAATATTTCCAGATTCACTGAAAAAAAAGATGAAAAAAGGCAGGGGCCGGTTTACAAATATTCACAATTAATGATATGATATATCCTTAAAATTTGAAAAGGACTTATAAATGCTATTTTCTGGAAACTTTAGCTGCAAATCCAACGTCAAAACAATACTTGGAGTAAAAAAATGAAAGGCACCAAAACCATTCAACTGGTATTATTATCTATCCTCTTAACCACTATGATTTTCGGACAGGAGACCGAGAAACCTTTTAAACGGGATATATTCACCCTTACCCTAAAAGGTGCTTATCTTCCCAGCGAAGATGATGCTTATATTGATCTCTACGATAAGGCCAAATATGCGCCCGAGGGGGAAATCGAAATCAGATTTTCCGGTAATTTTTATTTCTGGGGCAGTTACTGTCTCGTGACCGGCAATAGTGAATGGCCGGAATGGAGTTCGAAATCACTGGTGGACCCTGACTTCCGATGGGAAATCACTTCCAGCAAACACCTGGTTGCCTTCGGTGCCGGTTACTTTATAGGGCTGAATGAGCCCGGAGAGATATCCATTAAACTGGAAGCCGGAGTTTGCCTGATCATCAATAACGATGTATCCGATAAGTTTCTGGAGGTCTCCAATACCATCACCGACACCATCACAGAAAAAACCACCAAAATCGGTGCCATCGGAGAAATGGGAGCCACCTACGGACTATGGAAGAGCCTGTTTGCCGAGGCTTCGGTGGCCTATATCTATTCAACCGAAACCCGGCTGATTGATGATGAAGAAACAAGGGTTCAGCTGGGTGGATTGAAAATCGGTGTCGGCCTGGGCATAAAATTTTGAATCCAGCCATGTATACCTGTTGTACCATGACAATAAGAAAAAGATTTAGGAGATTGAATCCATGAAAAACAGATATTTATTCGTTTTATTTGCTGTACTGCTAACCATAAATTTTCTCCTGTTCCTGCCAAACTGCTCCACCACCGATGATGACGACTTTCAGCTTTTTGAAATGGATGTCATTATCG
>DAOVIP010000466.1 GCA_030671465.1 Candidatus Aminicenantota bacterium
GCCAATGATCACCTTGTATCCCTGTTCGCGCATTTTTTTTCTCAACAACTGGCCGACTAAAAGAACAGGTCCATGAAAGGGTTCTTCAAGCAGGTATATGAAGTCATTCAGATATTCCCATAAATTCTCCTCTTCAAAATTAATCAAATGGTGGTTCACCTGTGGATAACGCTTAACCAGCTTCACGGCAAAATCTGATTCATCCACTTTCTTATTCTCATATTTGACTGAAAAAGCCGCAAAAGGAGCTGGATTTAAAGACGCTCGCAGGGCAACCAGGGAAGATGAATCCAATCCTCCGCTGAGCTCAAAAGCAACCGGAACATCAGCCCTAAGCCTTTCGGTCAAGGCAACTTTCATCAAATCTTTAAACTGCTCGGTTGATTGGTTAAAATCCACCTCTCTTTCATCCATTCTGGTATCCGGAAGTTCCCAATAATGACTGGAAGTCAATCTCCCGTCCGGAGTCACTTTCACCAAGGCGGCATTATCCATCATTCGAATTTCTTTCCAAAATGTGGAATGTTCGAAGTCCTTGATCCCGGAGATCAGATAGTTGTAAACAACTTCATTATCCAGATGGAGATCAGATTTGTCCAGAATCGGTAACAGGGATTTTATTTCTGAAGCCCATAATATCCCCTGACGGGAATGATAGACATAAAGGGGTTTTTTGCCAATCCGGTCCCGGGAAAGTATCAGCAGGTTCTGATTCAAATCAAACAGGGAAAGGGCCCAGAATCCGCTGAGTTTTGAAAAGCATTTCTCCCCCCAGTATTGATACGCTTCCAGAATAACTTCCGTATCCGACCGGGTCCTAAAGGTAATGCCCTGTTGTTCCAATTCCTGCCGGAGTTCTATGTAATTAAAAATCTCACCGTTGAATACCAGGCAGATTGATTTCTGTCTGTTCCACATAGGCTGGTGACCGGATGGCGAAATATCAATGATGGAGAACCGCCGGTGGGCCATGGCCAGCTGATGAGAGAAATTTAAATTCACTTGGCCAACCGGGGCATACTTCTGCTTGATTTCCGGATGTGAGTGATTAGCAGACAGGTCCAGGCTATGCCCTTTGGTGGTATCAATCAACACATAGCCTTCATCATCCGGTCCCCTGTGGGCAATTTCCCTCGACATACCCAAAATCATATCAGTACTCCTGATCTGATGTCGGTAATTCCAGTATCCGGCAATTCCACACATGATTAAATCCGAATCATTCCTGAATACCATTAACGGTTTTTGAGGATTTTTTTATTTTTTTCAACATAGAAAAGGCCTTTTTCCAAACCAGGTTGATCGGATATATCAGCATTTCTTTCATCCATCTCCATTCGATACCCGGGTCAATCTGTTTGACCTGTTTCAATATATCCCGGTTCATAGTGGTATTGATTCGGCCCTTTCCCCGGTACAGCATATTCACCCAGTTCTTCAGCCAGTTTTTCAGGGCCCGGTTCAGAAGCGCTTTATCGGGTTTCATCTCCCTGTGAATATATTCCAACACCAGGAATGAAGCTTGAATTTCATTTTCAGTCATGTCCATCTGGTCCCGTACCGATTGTGAATGTTCCCGGTAATAGTTCAGGGGTTCTGCAAGGAATACGATATCCGATCTGAGCAGCATGGCAACCCAGATCAGCCAGTCATTTCCATAGAACACAGATTCCCGTGCATAACCGGCCTCTACATAAATATCCTTTCTAAATAAAACAGCACTGGCATTGGGAATGGTGTTCTTAAATATTAGATAATGGATGCACTCATGTTGTCCGTTATTTTTAAAATCATTCTCCCAACGGTTTTCATCCAAATTCTTGGTATAGTCCAGCATGGATCCCAGGATTTGA
>DAOVIP010000456.1 GCA_030671465.1 Candidatus Aminicenantota bacterium
AAGAATAAGAACATTAATCACTAATTTTTCTTCTGATTTTGCTTTCACAGTCCGTAACTTTTCTACTACTAATTGGTTTTAGTTATCTTAGGATTTCTTGATGAAGTTTCTCGATAAAGCGTTCAAAATCGGATTTATCAAGGATCCGTCCATTGATTGCATATTTCCACTGAATGAAAACCGGTCATGCCGATCCAGAATCGACAAACGCATTTTCAGACTGAAATCGGTTTTGCCCATAAAGCGTGAACTGGCACTGATAGGCAGATCATTCCGTTTGTATAAATAATGGGGGATATTGGTTATATTTTCCAAATCCATTTTTACCTTAGAGAAAAATATTTTCGCCGTCTTATCAGCAATTTCAGCCCGTTCTTCATAAACAATAAACCCATCTGAAATTTTCACCCTTTCCACACGAATGTTTGCCTTGAGATTCCTTAGATATTCCTGGGGAAATTTTTTGGGACGTATTCCGGTTCTACGCGGTACCCGCTTGTTCCTGAAAAACTCCCAATAGATCCCTCTGATTGACAATTGTTCGGCCTGAAAACGACTTTTTTCAATTAAATCCGCCACATCGGCCCCATGAAAATGGGCCCACTTGATCTTCAGTGATTTCCGATCGGTACGATAACCGAGTTTCCGGGAAAAACCATATTTTGGATAACGGGGATTCAGTGATGCCAGATGCATCCAGATTTTTGATAAAGGAGCTGAGATGCCCATTTCTTCAATTGTGACTGAATAGAAGCGGTCGGGAAGATTGATGCGGATTTTGTTGAAAGTGAGTTCAAGTGTTTCCGGTTTTAAGATTGAATGCCCGGTCCTTAACACATGAAAGTCCAGTTTCGAATTTATAAGCATAAAATCCAAATCAAACTTTTTGATAGCTTCCTTTTGGTTTCGACTGCCAATATAGCTGACCGAACAGTTTTTAAAATGACAGAATTTAACAAAAACCGATCTTAAATTCAATGGAAGAGTGATATTGTTTTTTGGGATATTCCCTGATTCTCTTACCGGTTCGCCTTCAGAGCCTTTGAAGATCTTATAACGTGCTCCTTTGATAACCATTCTCCGCACATTCAGGGTTTTAAAAAAAATATATTTATAAAGTGAAATCCCCTTGATTTTTAAAAGTGGCAATTCTACCTCGATATAACTTGACGGCTGGTTGAAATGACCCGGTTTACCGTTGAGGTCCGGTTCGGGGATCAAATGAAATTTTTTTAAGGTGATCCGGTTCAAAAAGATATTGATCCGGGGTTTCCGGTATTCGATTCGCTAGACTCCGGCTGAATTTCTTTCGAAATCATCAATCTGCTTTTTAAACAGATGCCCGACGTATAAGTTAATGACAACATTCAGCAAAAGCAATAACAGGGCAAGCCCACCCGAAAGCAAAAGCAAATCCCTGACAGCCCTTTTCAATTTGTTTTTTAGCATTCTGTCCTTCATCCCTGCATTTAAGTAGCACCGGCCATTCGAATTTTCAAGGTTTTCTACAAAAAGCAGCCACGATTGCTTTGAGAATTGGAATGGTGTAGGTACCAGAATAGGCCATGGGTCCGGCTCCCCGGCGGTTGGCCATGACACAAAAGGCAAAGGCCCGGGCCTGTTCGTCATCAAAAATATAACCGGCAACCGTATTCACTCCTGAAGCGGGAAGGGTGCCGCTTTTTACAAACATCCGGATTCCCCTGGGCGGAACAGGGTTCAAGGCATGAGGGTGGTACCCCTGTGGGGCCAGAGTGGAATAATAGTCTTTGCCCAGCTTTGAATAAAAATGAATCAAGGTCTGTATCAGTTGACTGGGAGAAAAACGGTTCCTGGAGGATAGCCCGGAAGCATCAGCAATAAAGAATTGGCCTTTTTCCAGTCCAATATTTTCCTGGCAGTACCGGTTCATAACCCCCAACCCCTTTTCTCGAT
>DAOVIP010000425.1 GCA_030671465.1 Candidatus Aminicenantota bacterium
ATAATCACATCAACATCTTTCAACTGGGCGAAATCAGCGGTCGCCTTAAATATCTGCTTGGATATCACACTCTCTTCAATAAAACTATCATCCAAATGTTTTATATAACTCTCTCCCCGGTTTATTCTTTTCACTTTATCCGGATCGACATCAAATCCAACGACTTTAAAATCTTTTCGCAGGAATTCAGTGGCCAGAGGCAAACCGACATAACCAAGACCGATAATTCCAATAATACTGCGATGCTCCTTAATTTTTTCAATGACTTGATTCTTCAATATTTCACCTCATGAATGCTGCAAAATCCGTTTATAGCAACTCATTGCCAGAACAAGCAAATTTACTTCATTGAGTCAATGATAATTTTCAGAGAGTCATCGAGTCCATATTTCGGATTGAAATCCAATAACTTCCTGGCCTTTTCCAGGGAGGGGACTCTCCTTTTCATGTCATCAAAATCCTTTCCATATACCTTCTCATAGGGAACCAACTCAATACTTGAAGATGATCCGGAGAGTTGAATAACCTTTTTGGCCAGGTCAAGTATTTTTATCTCCTCGGTTCCCCCGATATTGATAATCTGTCCCACACATTTTTCATTTTCCATCATATTCATGATGGCATCCAGGACATCCTCGATATAGGTAAAGGTCCTGGTTTGATTGCCATCTCCATAAACCAACAAGGGATTATTTTTTAGGGCTTGATCAACAAATCGGGGGACCACCATCCCGTATTCTCCGGTTTGTTTGGGACCGATAATATTAAAAAACCGGCATATCACCACCGGAATATCCAGGGTCCGGTAATAGGATAAGGCCAGAAATTCATCAACCAGCTTGGATGCTGCATAAGACCACCTCAATTTGACCGAAGGACCGAATATCACCGAGTCTTCTTCATACAGAGGGGCTTTTTCCTGATCCCCGTATACTTCCGAGGAGGAAGCAATAAAAATCTTTTTCTTGAACACTTTTGCTCCCCGGACTACATTTTCCGTCCCGATAATATTGGTCTCCATGGCACTGAGCGGATTATTAATAATATATTTGACTCCCACAGCAGCAGCCAGATGAATAACCACATCGGCCAGACTGGTTAATTTCATAACCAGCTTATCATTTAAAATCGAATCTTCATCAAAAGAAAGTCTGTCCGGATATTTTTCCAGAAGATCGGAAATGTTCTCAAATTTCCCGGTTGACAAATTATCAATGATATGAACTTCATCCCCTCTTTCCAAATATTTTCGACAAAGGTTTGAGCCAATAAAACCAGCCCCACCGGTTACCAACAACTTCATTTTTCTATTCTATCCTCTGTTGGTTTCAAATTTACTCCAATATTTTTGCAAAGAATTCCTTTTCATCTACCACCGGAATTTTCATTCTCTGAATTGATATTAGCTGCTCGCTTGTCAAAATGGTTTTATCCTCCATCAAGATCATACAAATGATGTGATCGGGTTTTTTCAAATACTCTATCATATCATCAAAATTGAAATCAGTCAAAACAATGTGTTTGAGTATTCTCAGGTTAATGGTAGGTCTGAATTGCAGATATTTATTTATCGACTGAAACATACTATCTCCGCCAATCACCACAATTTTTCCCCTCTCTTTATACCTGATCGGAGCAAATAATTCCTCAAATATTCGATAAAATACCTTTACCGCTCCCAGGACAATGATGGCCAGCATCCAATCAACAACAAATACGGCTCTGGAATAACCCAAAAACCGCTTCAACAAAGTTAAAACCAAAACCGAAGAAACAGAACCCAGAGTAAGACCCTTTATGATATTCAATCCATCCCTAACTGAAAAATACCTGCTCTCGATTTTATACACATTGAAGTAGGATAGAAAAATAATTTTAAACATGATAACAATCGGAACCGATTCAAGATAAAGGGTTATGTTCTTCTGACTGACAGTCCCTTCAAAACGAATAAGGTAAGACAGGTAATAAACCAGGGCAATCAAAACCAGGTCCACCAAAATATGAAAAATCCTCTTCTTGTATAAGAAATTAGAACTCAAAACCACGGCACTTTTCTTTCTATCCGATGAGGGTCCGATCCTGATCTTTCCGATATATACTCCAAATAAAATAAAAACCAGACTGATGAAAAAGTATATGACCATGGAGAAAACCGTTGAGGTATCTACAAAAAAGAAAGCTGAAATTCC
>DAOVIP010000253.1 GCA_030671465.1 Candidatus Aminicenantota bacterium
TATACTAACGGTGATTATATTTATACCGCTATACCGGGTAATCGCCGGCCCCACCCTGTATGACCGAATGCTGGGAGCCGGGACCATTGCCACCAAAACCATGGTTTTGATTTTGATCATCGGTTTTGTTTTCGGAAGAATAGACATGTTCATCGATATTACCCTGGCCTATGCCACCCTGAATTTCATCGGAACCATTGCCATTGCCAAGTATCTGGGTACCCGACTGCCGAGGAAGGACTGATGGAATTGAAAATAATACTATCCGTCATTATTGTCAGTTTCGGGGCTTTCTTTCTACTCATCGGCAGTATCGGGCTGATCCGGCTGCCTGATTTTTATTCCCGGGCCCATGCTACCGGCAAAAGTGACACCCTGGGAATTATGCTGGTGATCACCGGTTTGATTATTTTTGAAGGATTTACCATAAACAGCGCCAAATTGGTTATTATGATCATTTTTGTGGCCCTGACCAATCCCACAGCTACCAATGCACTCACCCGGGCTGCCTTTCGGTTTCGATTAAGGCCCTGGTTTAAAAAAGACCAGAAAATAAATGTCAGGGAAAGGGAAAAATAAATGCATCCGGAAATCGAAATCACCCTGTTTGTTTTTCTGCTGATCACGGCAGTTGTGGCCCTGACGGTCAAAAACCTGTTAACCGCGGTGGTGAGTTTAACGGTTTTCAGCTTCATTTCCGCCCTACTCTATATTGCCATGGGAGCAGTGGATGTCGGTTTTACCGAAGCCGTGATCGGTGCCGGGGTAACCGGTGTACTGTTTATCATTTTGATATTTAAAACCAGTAGAAGGAGTGCGGATTGAAGGTTGGAAACTACATTGTTTTGATCACCTTTTTTGTCCTGATGATTTATGCCTCGCTTGGCTTCCCCAACCGGGGAGATGCCAATGCCCGGATGCACCAGGAAAAAAGTCTTGCCGGATCAATAAATGCCCCTTCCTATTATATCCATTATGCTGAACGGGATGATCACACCCCCAACATGGTAACCGTCATACTGGCCGATTACCGGAGTTATGATACCCTGGGTGAAGAGACGGTCATTCTGACCGCTGGTTTAATCTGCTTTCTACTTCTGAGGAAAAAGCGAACTGCCAATGATCAGAAATGAAGACAATCCCATAGTGGGTCTGGTAAGCCGTATCGTATCTCCCTTTATCATGCTCTTTGCCCTGTACATCATATTTCATGGACATTATAGTCCGGGCGGGGGATTTCAGGGCGGAACCATGCTGGCTGCCAGTCTTTTATTGATCCGGCTGGCCATGGGGAGCGAAATTGCCCAGCTTCAATTCAAGAGGAGCTGGGGAACACCTCTGGGCTCCATCGGAGTGCTGATCTATTTTGCCACGGGTTTTACTGCCATGCTGATGGGCGGAACCTTTCTCAATTATGAATTTTTGTCCCTGTCCGAAATTGCCTCTCACACCCGGTCAATCGGGGTGTTGCTGGTTGAGATCGGTGTCGGACTGGCGGTGATGGGCATTCTGGTCGCCATATACGATGACCTGCTGGAAGGAGATCCAGATGTTTGATTTTTTTCTGGGACATTACGCCTACTGGTTCATGTTTGCCCTGATGACCCTGGGACTCTGGGGGATGATTTTTAAAAAAAATCTGGTTAAAAAACTCATCGGCATGACCATCTTTCAGGTTTCAATCATTATCTTCTACATTGCTACCTCCTCAAAGTGGGGTGCCACGGTCCCGGTTCTGGATCCGGCCATCGGTGCCACTGATACATCAAAATACATAAATCCCCTGCCCCATACTCTCATGCTAACCGCCATTGTGGTGGGTGTAGCCACCATCGGCGTGGCCTTTGCACTGGTCATCAGTATCTACAAACGCTACAGAACCCTGGATGAAAGCATACTGTCCGAGAAGCTGAAAAAGGAGGATGACACTGAGTAACACACCCGCTTTGATACCGCTGATATTTCTGGGTACGGCTGCGTTGATTCCCATTATTGCCTCCAGAAAAAATTGGATCGCCTTCCCGTTCAGCCTGCTGGCCTCGCTGATTTCCGTGTTTATATCGATTTATAATATACTGCTGGTCCTGCAAAAAGGATCTGTCCGCTATTTCTTCGGTGGTTGGGCACCACCCATAGGGATTGAATATGTTCTGGATCCGTTTTCCGCATTTATTGTCCTGGTGATCAACTCGATCGCGTTTCTGGTTTTGATTCACAGCAAGCGGGTGGTCGAAAATGAACACCCGGATAGGCGAACGCCCTACTATGCCGTAGTAATGCTGATGCTCTGCGGATTCAACGGCATTGTACTGACCGGGGATTTCTTCAACCTTTACGTATTCCTGGAGATCAGCTCCCTGGCCCTATACGGTATGATCGCCATCGGTGAGAAAAAATCACCGATCGCCGCCTTCAGATACCTGATCATGGGCACCATTGGTGCCTCATTTTATTTACTGGGTACCGGATTCCTATTTATGGCTACCGGTTCCCTGAATATGGCAGACATCAAAATGATCTTACCCAATATTTACCAGGAACACACGGTAATCGTGGGCCTGATCCTGATGGTCATTGGCATGGCCATTAAAATGGCCATGTTCCCCCTTCATGGCTGGCTGCCGGATTCCTATACCTATGCCCCCTCATCCACAGCCGCACTGGTCGCTCCGACCGGTACCAAAATCGGCGCTTATGTCATCATCCGGATACTGTTTTTCATATTCGGGGTTTCATTTGTCAGTAAAATGCTTCCCCTGACCCAGGTTCTCGGCTGGCTAGCTGCTATCGGTATCATTTACGGTTCGATCATGGCCATTGCCCAGAAAGAAATGAAACGCATGTTGGCCTACAGCAGCATTGCCCAGGTCGGCTATATCGGACTGGGTATCGGTTTGGCTAACCCGTTGGGCCTGATCGGGGCAGTACTGCATGTCATGAACCATGCTCTGATGAAGGCCTGCCTGTTTCTGGTGGCCGGAAATTTCAGGACCAAACTGGGCCACTCCAACATTAACCGATTCACTGATTCTATCCGGAAACAGATGCCCTGGACAACCGCTGCCTTTGCCGTAGCCTCACTTTCCATGGTCGGCCTTCCTCCCACTGTTGGATTTTTCAGCAAATGGTACCTGGCCCTGGGCACCATAAAAAACTCGAATTGGATATTTCTGGCCGTTATTCTCATCAGCAGTTTGTTGAATGCGGTTTATTTCTTCCGAATCCTGGAAAAAATATACCTGAGGCCCCCGGATGCCGAAAAGGATCGGACCGAGAAAATAAAAAAATCAGAGGCCTACCCAAGCATGCTGGTCCCCACAATCATTCTGGCCATCGCCATCCTGGTTATCGGATTGCTCAATGCCTTTATTGTAAAGGGTATCATCCAAAAGATTATTCCGGGGGGAATGGGGTAAAAAACAATGAACGGCGCAGAAATTTACCACTCATTGACCCCGATACTGGCGGTTCTGGTTTCGTTGGTGGCGGTTCCTCTGATACTCTTCAGTACCCGGAACCGAAATCTGCGTGAATTCTGGACCATTTCAGCCAGTCTGGTAAAATTCGGCCTGGTATTAACCCTGCTGCCTGGGGCATTGGCCAACCGGACCGCGGAAATCAGCCTGTTCGAACTGGCCCCGGGAATCAAACTGGCCCTGAAAGCCGACCCATTCGGTGTGTTTTTTGCCCTGATCGCATCCGGGCTGTGGATCTTCACTTCTTTTTATTCCATTGGCTATGTGAGGGGATTGAATGAACACAAGCA
>DAOVIP010000439.1 GCA_030671465.1 Candidatus Aminicenantota bacterium
AATGATTAAAAGAACACTCATAAAAGCAATATTATTATCTGTTTTTTTGACCATGGTCATTCCCATTCAGATGAGGGGTAACAAAGAAGAATCTGTTGAAAAGAATTACATAACCAACATTGATTGGCAGTTGAAATCCATGTTCAATCATGAAAAACAGAAGAATTTCATCAACCACATCATATTTCAGAAAAAGTGGAAGGATATCAAAGACCGCTTCAACCGGTTAAAATCAAAAATTGGAAAAGAAATCACCGGCGAAAATATCGGTACGGCCCGGCAGCAGTATGATTTTATCGTGAAAGAATACACCGTAATGGTGGAGAAGAAGACCAATGACATATTGATGGAAGTCATCTTGAACCTGAATCCCCATTTCCTGGCCTTTGACAATATCCATGCCATGGTGAACGGGATTGTCATCGAAACCGGAAAATATTATTTGAAGCATAATCCCCCGGCCCCGGATCCAGAACTGGACCGGGAGAATACTTGCCCGGAGGATGTTTTCAAAAATGAAAAAGCAGTGATTTCCCTGGAAAAATCAAGTTATTACCAGAAAGGTTCAATCCAGTACATCAAGTATATCACCGAGGCCATTCGACTTTTTTACGAAATCGCCTCCTCGGACTGCCTAGCTCAGAACAGCGGTATAAGAACCTATGCCCGGCGGGAAATTGATCAAAAAAAAATGGAAATCCAGGAAATCATTGCCCGGTTAAAGAGTCAGGATGTAACGGCCAAGGAACGGGAGTTCCTGCTCAATTCAATCTGCCGGGAGGAACTGGCCCTGTTTCAGGAACTGGATGGCCAGTGGGTCCTGGAGTTGAATTTTGAGATCAGCCAGTTTCCCGAAGCAAGTGAAATCAGGGCAGCAGCCAGTAAAAAAAGCGCATCAATCCTTAATCAGGAAGTCGTGGCTCAGAAAGAAGTGAGGAAAACGGAAACCATAAAACCTCTTAAAAAGGAGGAAATACCGAAAATTCAGACCGGATCCATGGAAACCCCCGGGGATTTCCATGCCCTTGCCCTGGATGTCTGGCAGAGTGCCTGGAATGATTTCAGTGAGGTTGATTCGCTGATATCCTATCTGAGAAAAAACAATATCAGAAAAATAAACCTGAATCCGGGCCTTCCCATGGGGCCCAAATTTTACCAGGAAGCTTATAAAAAATTCAAACCCCTGGTCAGTAAATTCTATGCCGGGGGGATTAAAAATATCGGTTTCTTATACGCCGAGTTGAATTATCCCATTGAGTTTTTTGCCAAGTTTCTCTATACCCACCGCCGGGAATTCAAAATTGACACCATTGTCGATGATTCGGAATTTGTGGATATTTTCAAGGACCAATTCGAACGCAACCTCCTCAAAGTCAAGCAATATGGATTGAAATATTCAGCCTTTGTTACCCTGGAATCCAAGGGCAACAGTGGAGTCAGTGACAGCACCCGCTACTGGGTGATCGACCATATTGATTATCCGGTACTGATGAGCTATTTTGGCTGTACACTGGAAGAGCAGAAGGCCAAACTGGAAAAATATTTGCACTATGCCGATCAAAGGGGAATTAAAAGGCGAGTAGGCATTGCCATTCTTTTGGGAAGTAAAAAAGTCGGGCGGGAAGAATCCTGTGAACGGCTGCTGAATGAAAGTCAAATGAAGCGGTTTTTGTACAGGCTGCATAACTGGGCTCTGAAAAATCACCCGTCCTACGGTGGAATTGTGCTGGAGACCAACCTGAGGATGCCCAAGTACGATATCAGATAGATTCCCTGATATTCAGATTTGATTTTACCCTTTCAGACTAATTGTTAATCCCTTTAAATATGACTTGAATATCCGAAATTATCTATGGAACAACGCTTGCATTTATTCATAATAAGTGTTATAAAATAAGCCTTTTGGAGAGGTGTCCGAGCGGCTGAAGGAGCACGCTTGGAAAGCGTGTGTACTGGTGACAGTCCCGTGGGTTCGAATCCCACCCTCTCCGTTTAGCAAAAAAATAGACTTTTGTCTGTTTTTTTGATAACTTGGAATATGCGGAGAGAACTCACGATGGGTTCGACAAATTTGAAATATTCAAATTTAGACAGTGAATGTAATGAGCTGCCCTGG